>JADLGT010000060.1 GCA_020849195.1 Bacteroidia bacterium | reverse complement strand
TTGAGTAATGCGACTGGAGCCTAAGGCTTCTAAGGCTGTATTAATTTCGTTAGGATCAATACTTTCGTTTTTAAAATAGTTAATTACATTATCGCATTGTTTTATTTTTTCCATTGTACGCTCGTATCGCTCTTTGCTTGCAAGTCCTAACTCATACGACTTTGGCGTTAGGCGTATATCTGCATTGTCTTGCCGAAGCAGAATACGGTATTCAGCCCGCGAGGTAAACATACGGTAAGGCTCGTCGGTTCCTTTTGTTACAAGGTCGTCTATCAACACGCCAATATAGGCTTCCGATCGCTGTAATATAAAAGGTGGGCATTTATTTATTTTCAGATGTGCATTTATTCCTGCCATAATTCCCTGGCATCCGGCTTCTTCGTAGCCGGTTGTTCCATTTATTTGTCCGGCAAAATATAAATGCTGTACCAATTTTGTTTCCAACGTGAGTTGTAATTGCTGAGGAGGGAAGTAGTCGTATTCAATAGCATAGCCCGGCCGGAACATTTTTACTTTTTCAAAGCCCGGAATTTTTGTGATTGCTGCGTATTGTACATCTTCGGGAAGTGAGGTAGAAAACCCGTTGAGATAAATTTCAACGGTGTTCCAGCCTTCAGGTTCAACAAACAACTGATGCCGTTCGCGTTCGGCAAAGCGTGTAATTTTATCTTCAATGGAAGGGCAATAGCGCGGCCCCAAACCTTTGATACGCCCGGTAAACATAGGCGATTTTTCAAAACCTGTTTTCAAAATTTCGTGAACAGCATCATTGGTGTATGCAACCCAGCAATGCTGTTGTTTTTTCGGTGAAGCCAGGTCTTTTTCAAACGGAGAGGTATTTTCCAAGAAAGAAAATTTTCCGGGTTCGGCATCTCCATGCTGTATTTCCATTTTTGAATAATCCAACGAGCGGCCATCAATACGTGGCGGAGTACCCGTTTTCATGCGGCCACTTTCAAAGCCAAGCCGAACGAGTTGTTCTGTAATACCGGTTGCGGCTTTTTCGCCGGTTCGACCTCCTCCAAAATTTTTTTCGCCAATGTGAATTAATCCATTTAAAAATGTACCATTAGTAAGTACAACTGCTTTGGCACGAATTTCTATTCCCATTCCGGTAATAACACCAACAACTTTTTTTTCTCCTGCTCCCTGTGTATCCGGTCCTTCAATAATCAACCCCTTAACCATGTCCTGAAAAAAATCTACGTTAGGGGTTTGCTCTAACATTAGCCGCCATTCGTTGGCAAACAGTTGCCTGTCGTTTTGTGTACGCGGGCTCCACATAGCAGGACCTTTTGAACGATTAAGCATACGAAACTGAATAGCGGTTTTGTCGCTTATTATTCCTGAATAACCTCCCAATGCATCAATTTCGCGAACAATTTGTCCTTTGGCAATACCGCCCATTGCAGGGTTGCAACTCATTTGGGCAATGGTTTGCATATTCATGGTTATGAGCAAAACCTTAGAGCCCATATTAGCAGCAGCGGCAGCGGCTTCACAGCCGGCATGACCGGCGCCTACAACTATTACATCATACGTTTGAAACATACTATTGATAAGGGGGGCAAAGATAAGCGAAAACCCCGATAGACGCAGAAGTAATTAGCCCAAGCCATGTTTTTTGTCGGGTAACATATTCTGCATTTTCCATTCCAACTTTGTTTTGAAATTTGCCTTTCGCATTTTACAATCGTGCAGTTGACATATTTCGCACGATGAGGGGGGAACACAGGGATCGGAGTGAATAAAAAATTCAACTTCATTTCCCATATCCTGTCGGATAAGTTGTTCAACTAAACTTACCTGTTGGTGAGATTCTTCCAAAGTTTCGTACCAGGGCAAAGTAAGGTGACAGTCTATATGTAAGCGGCTTCCGTATTTTAAAATACGCAGATTGTGTATGTCAATCCATTTTTCCCTTCGGTTTTTATTTAACACGTCGATAAGATAGTTGATTTTTTCTTCGTCTGCTTCATCGAGCAAGCCCGTAACCGATTCGCGGATGAGGGAGTAGCCGGTATATAAAATAAACGCTCCAAATAAAATGGCAACTAAGTTGTCGAGCCAAGTAATTTTTGTAAAATAAATAACGGTCAGTCCAATTATAAGTTTTAAGCTTGAAATTGTATCGGAAATCAGATGTTTTCCATCGGCAATCATTAGTATTGAGCTGAATTTTTTTCCGCGACGAATAAGGAACATTCCCATAAAATAATTACAAATACCTGCGAAGCCGGATAAATAAATACCAATATCAAGAGAATGAATTTCTACGGGATGAAAAAAATTATAACAAGCTTTGATTATCATGTATATGCCTGCAATCAATACAAGTCCTCCTTCAAATCCGGCCGACAAAAATTCGATTTTACCATGACCATAGGGATGGTCAGCATCGCTTGGTTTGGAAGCATACGAAATGCTGAACAATGCAAATCCGCCGGCTATTACATTAATAATAGATTCGAGTGCATCGGTTAATATGGCATTGGATTGTGTGCTGAAGTATGCAAAAAATTTTATTGCCATTAAAAGCAAACTGAACATCAACGTAAGCCTCAGGCTTTGTATTTTACTTTTATTATCCGCACTAATCATAGCGGAAAGTTACTCATTTCATTTGGGGGCGCAAAGTTGTTTAGTATATGCAAGCAAAGGAATTTTTTCGGAATGGTATCAACATCTTAATGTTGAAAAATACAATGCTTGCATCTATAATCAAATGCTAAGCAAGCTATTTTTGTTAAAACCAAATGATATGGCTATTCAGCAAAACACAAGTACCAGACAAAGCCTAAAGGTCGAAATGACCGGTATAGTAAGTATAAACGACTTGCGTTACAAGGAATTCAACAACATTGAACTATCGTCGGAGGAAGCATTGGCTCTACGCAATTTTGACAAATTCAGAATTGCCGAACTGAACAAGATTACCAGCGACGAAGCGTTTCATGTTCGTTATCGCGAATTGCAGGTATTGGCTAATCTGGGAGACTATAAAGAGTTTTTAAAGGAAGAATACACGAGCCTTTAAAACTTGTTGTTCGTAAAATAGGGGTGTTTCAATCGCACGCCTTCAGCCTTAGTCGCTCTAATTCAAAATAATCTGCAAGACCTTTATTAATCCAGTTTTCTTCATCGCATGTAATATCATAAATTCTCAACGTGGCAGGGTTTGTTGTTAAATTCTCTATAACAACTTCCTTAGCCCCCGCTGCAGATGCTGTTTCAATAATGGCGAAACGCCTTTGCATTTGATCGTTGTACGTTGCAGCCCGTCCACTAATCAAATCAGCTATAACCGCATTACCATTGTTGGTAAATAATAGCCCTGAAATAAATAAAAACACAAATGCTTTCTTGAAATTTTGGTAGTACTTATCGGGCTGCCGATCATTTGCTCTTAAATAATTAATAAACAAATGAACATTCATAAACCAAATGAGTATAAAATAAAAGTAGGCGGCATTAAGCGTTCGATGTTGCCCCAGTATACCCATATTCCAATAAGCAGGAAAAACGCTGATAAAAATTATTCCCGGCAGAAACAATACAGTAAGTATTGGCGAAATAAAAATTCTGTTTTTGAAAAACGAAGAATGGTTCTGTAAATAAAAACTAACAGGAATAAATAAAAAAGTTGAAGCAATGAATGGAATTTGTACAATCCATTTAAACATAAAACGGACAGTTTGTAATACCGACATGTATAGCGAGTAAACGAATTGATGTGTATTTGTGAAACGAACTTCGCGTCCCGCATTGCCGGGTGCAAAAAATACAAAGCCGGAAGCAATTACAGTGATAAGTAAAAGAAGCAGGAAAATATTTTTGTGTTCGTGATTTGATCGAAATACTCTCAATGCAATCAAAAAATTTATTGCCAGCAAATACAGCATGGCTGTTTCATTAAATCCGGTTAATATTATAATTAACACTAGTAAAAGAATGAGGTGTACAGTTCTATTTTTTTTATAACTCCGGTTGAAAAATCTCAGTAATAGAGTCAAGTAGCACAGCAGAAGTATATTCGCAAGTTGGTAGGTAATGGCACCTGTGTACCAGTAAAATGTTTCG
>JADLGT010000059.1 GCA_020849195.1 Bacteroidia bacterium | reverse complement strand
TCGTTTGGTTACATTGAAGGTGTATCTGGAGGCATGCGTAATTCGGTTCTGGCACTTATTGTATTTTTTGTGCTGGGTTTTGTAATTCTCCTAACTATTCCTAAACATAAAAATATTGAAGTAGGTGCATAATTCCCGATTCAAAATTCTGTTCAAAACTTCACTTCGCAAACTTAGCTGTAATTTGTAAATTCGCGCCTGCTTACCTTACGCTAAATGATTGTAGATATTTTTATACCCTGTTTCATCGATCAGATTTATCCCACCGCAGCATTAAACATGGTAAAGGTGTTAGAAAAGGTAGGTTGTGCGGTTAACTATAACCCCGAACAAACCTGCTGTGGTCAGCCTGCTTTTAATGCCGGCTACTGGAAAGAGGCAAAAGAAGTAGGAGAAAAATTTATCAAGGAATTTCAGAACGATCGCTACATCGTAACCCCATCAGCTTCGTGTGCGGGGTTTGTAAAAAACTATTTCCCCGAAATGTTTCATAATTCTGTTTTACATAACGAGTATAAACAGGTGCAGAAAAACATGTACGAGTTTACCGATTTCCTGGTTAATGTTTTAAAAATAACTAACATAGGCGCTGTGTTAAATGGCATTGCCACCTACCACGATTCGTGTGCTGCTTTGCGCGAGTATGGAGTAAAACGCGAACCACGGGTGTTGCTTGAAAAAGTGCGCGGACTCGAATTACGCGAAATGAAAGACACGGAAACATGCTGTGGGTTTGGCGAGAGTTTTTCGGTTAAGTTTGAACCCATTGCTGTAGGTATGGGTAAAGATAAAGTAGAGCATGCTGTTGATACAGGGGCCGATTATTTAATATCAACTGATATGTCGTGCTTGATGCACATGGATGGTTACATTAAAAAAAACAACATGAAACTTAAAGTAATGCACATTGCCGATGTGTTGGCGAGCGGATGGGAGTAAATGATTTAACATTTCAAAAAAATCGGAAGAGTTTCAAGATTAAAAATGGATATCAAAAAAATAATTACCCGGTACGTACAGTATAATCTGTGGGCAAATAAAAAAATCGCAGACGTTTTACTGAAAATAGACTCCGCTTTGCTTGATAAAGAATTGAAAAGTAGTTTCCCTTCCATCCGCAAAACCGTACATCACATTTGGGATGCCGAATTGGCATGGATGATGCGCTTAAAGGGCGAATCCGTTAACTGGCCGCCTTCGGCTGAATTTAAAAATCCCGCTATTGATAGTTTTGTAACTACCTCAAAAACTTTTGTCGATTATCTAACCTCAAAAGAAGAAAATTATTTCGATTTTTCAACAATGTATAAAACCATCAAGGGAGAAACATATACCAATACCAATGCAGGAATAATTATGCATTGTGTGAATCACGGCAGCTACCACCGCGGACAAATAATAACTATGCTGCGCGAATTGGGTATTACCGATTTGCCGGCTACCGACTTTATTGCCTATCAGCGCTTATTTTGAAAAAAAAACCTAAAACAAATTTATCTCTTCTAAAACCGATAAGCGCAGGTAATAGAAACGCAGATTTTTTTGAACTTGTTTTTGAGGTAGTTCGTCTTATCCCCAAAGGCCGTGTTACCAGCTATGGTGCTATTGCAAAATATTTGGGAATGGCACGTTCGGCGCGTATGGTTGGCTGGGCCATGAATGCATCTCATACGTACAAAAAATACGTACCTGCTCATCGCGTAGTAAACCGAACCGGATTGCTTAGCGGCAAACACCATTTTGCTAGGCCTTCGCTAATGCAAGAGTTGCTCGCAAAGGAAGGAGTTAGCGTACGAAAAGATAGTATTATGGAGTTTAAAAAATTATTTTGGGACCCTACGGAAGAATTAAAGCTGTAATTGTTTTACGAATTACCAAAACACTCACCTTACTTGACGATTTTCTTTCGAAATTCTTTAAGGAATTTGGTAGCATAAACGAAATCTATCAATTCATTTTTGCCGGTGTGAAGTATTTCTTCTTTATTGCCTTTCCACAATATATTGCCTTTGTATAAAAAAGCGATATTGTCGCCTATTTCCAAAACGGAGTTCATATCGTGAGTAATAACAACTGTGGTGATGTTGTATTCATAGGTAATTTCTTTAATCAACTCGTCAATAACGATAGATGTACGCGGGTCGAGTCCGGAGTTAGGTTCATCGCAAAATAGATATTTGGGCTCAACCGCAATGGCTCGCGCAATGGCCACACGTTTTTTCATCCCGCCGCTTAATTCGGATGGATAAAGCGAGGCAGCATTAGGCAGATTAACGCGCGACAGACAAAAGTTAGCTCTATCGCGCTTTTCTTCCAAAGATTTATTGGTAAACATTGATAGTGGAAAAATAATATTTTCTTCAACTGTCATCGAATCAAACAATGCGCCTCCCTGAAAAAGCATTCCTATTTCTTTTCGTATTTCTTTACGCTCGTAAAAATCCATGGAAGTAAAGTTGCGATTATTGTAAAGCACCGTACCGCCATCCGTTTTAAGCAGTCCTACCATACATTTGCAAAAAACGGTTTTCCCCGAACCGCTTTCACCTATTATAAGATTACATTTACCCTGTTCAAATACAAATGAAACACCATTCAGAATATTCCGATCGCCAAACGATTTTGATATGTTGTGTACTTCGATCACGACATGAGCAATTGTGTGAGTAGAAAATTAAAAACAAGAATGAGAATATTACTGTACACCACAGCCTTTGTACTCGAACGGCCTACTTCGAGTGCACCTCCGTTTGTATAATAACCGTGATAAGCCGAAACCGAAGTAATGATAAAAGCAAAGACAACAGTTTTAATAAGCGCATAAGTAACACCAAATGGTTTAAATTGATATTGTATTCCGTAAATATATTCATAGGAAGAAACTACACCGGTTAAGATTCCAAATAACCATCCGCCAAAAATTCCAAGAAACATACTTATTAAAATGATGAAGGGATTTATGAAAACGGCCGCCAAAACCTTAGGCATAATGAGGTAGCTGGCCGAGTTTATTCCCATCACCTCAAGTGCATCAATTTGTTCGGTAACACGCATAGTGCCTATTTCAGAAGCAATACTGGAACCTACCTTCCCGGCTAAGATGAGGCTGATGATAGTTGGTGCAAACTCAAGAATAATACCTTGCCGCGTAGCCAAACCAACAGCATAAAGCGGAATCCATGCGCTTGTAAAGTTAAATGAAGATTGAATGGTAATTACCGCTCCCATAAATACTGAAATGATTGCCGCTATTCCCAATGAACCAATTCCGAGCGAATTAATTTCGGTGATACTTTGTCTGTAGTATATGGTGTATTTTTCAGGCCGCCCAAAAGCCCGCTTCATAAGTAAAACATATTTTCCGAAATGGTGGAGTAATTTCATCTGTAAATTAAAATATTGCTTAAAAATAACTAATAATTTGGTACCTTAGATTTGGCGCTGTATAGAATGAGAATTACACATATAACACAAGCGGTTTTAAAGTTGATGGTATTGTTCGGTCTGTTTTTATATCTAGCCTGCAGCACTAGTTCCAAATCAGTACACCGTAAAGCTCCGAAAAAATGCGATTGTCCGCATTTGTGATTTATAGTTCATCTGTTTCTTTATCCCCTCATTTAACCCGGACTTTATATTAGAAATGCAATGTGTTAATGCAATGAACATCAGTGTTGTAGTGTGGTATCAGAACTATTCCCGATGAATCTCATATTTAATCTTCCTAAATACCTAATACAGGGTATGGCAAGCCTCTTAGGTTTTAAATACCTTCGCATCAAATATGAAAAGAAAAATGAGCACGCTTGCAACAATGAAATTAGGAGAAACCGCTGAGATAGTTTCATTTACCGATGACGACATGTCGTTAAAGCTGCTTGAAATGGGTTGTACGCCCGGAGAGCGAGTTACCATTGACAATGTGGCCCCAATGGGCGATCCAATTGCTATTTTAGTTTCGGGCTATTTACTTAGTCTGCGTAAACAGGAGGCTGCAACTATTTTGGTTAAGTCCTTATAAGAGTTTGTATAAGTCTTAATCTCGTATATTTATTGCCCATAATTTTTGCTTGTGAGTAAATTCCCTTCATTTATAAAAGTAGCGATAGTAGGCAATCCCAACAGTGGCAAATCAACGCTGTTCAATGAGCTTACCGGACTAAAACAAAAAATTGCCAATTTCCCCGGTGTTACCGTCGATAAAAAAATTGGTTCCACCAAACTTGTCGGCTCCGATGGGCAAGTGTTGCAAGCAGACATTATCGATTTGCCGGGTATATATAGTTTGCAGCCCCGCTCGATTGACGAAGAAGTTGCCTGCGAAATACTGAAAAACAAAAATAACCCCGACCATCCCGATTGTGTTGTAGTAGTGATAGACTCTACTAATTTAAAACGCAACTTATTTTTAGCAACTCAGCTTATTGAACTCGAACTTCCGGTTATTCTAGCTTTAAACATGATTGACCTGGCCGGTTCTATTGCCTCACCAAAAAATGTGAGCCTGCTTTCCGAAAGACTTGGTGTACCTGTAATTCCTTTAAGTGCACGCAATAAAATCGGAATAGATGAACTTAAAAAAACACTTGCGGACCAAGTGCAGCCCTCATCAAAAAAATTTATTTCTATAAATGTTAACCCGGCAGCAGAAGGAATTGAACGGAATAATACTATTTCGGTATTGGTAAACGATATTGTTTCGCACCGGCAAGAAAACGAAAAAATAACATTTACACACAAACTCGATCGCTGGCTTACCCATCGTATTTGGGGCTTTGCTACGTTTCTGCTAATATTATTTTTTATTTTCCAAAGCATATTTTACATAGCGGCCTTCCCCATGCAATGGATTGAGAAATTGTTTATTCAGTTTTCGTATTGGGGGCACCAATATTTACCCAAAGGAGAACTTGCCGAATTATTTATTAACGGCATACTTGCAGGATTGAGTGGAGTGGTTGTGTTTATTCCGCAGATAGCTTTACTTTTCGGTTTTATTGCCCTGTTGGAAGATACCGGATACATGGCCCGTGTAAGTTTTATAATGGATAAACTTATGCGACGCTTTGGACTTAATGGACGATCGGTAATTCCGTTGATTAGCGGGGTAGCTTGCGCAGTACCCGCCATTATGAGCGCACGCACCATAGGCAATTGGAAAGAACGTTTGGTAACAATTCTTATTACTCCGCTCATGAGTTGTTCGGCGCGACTTCCGGTTTATACATTACTCATCAGCCTTATTGTTCCTGCGGGTAAGCACATTAGTTTTTTTAATGCCAGCGGCTTTATTCTCATGTTCATGTATCTGATAGGTTTTGTGGCGGCACTATTGGCCGCATTTGTAATGAAATACATAATTAAAGCCAAAGAAAAAAGCTATTTTATTATGGAACTTCCGGTGTATCGCCCTCCGCGTTGGTCGAATGTAGGGTACACCATTTTTGAAAAGGTAAAAGTTTTTTTACTTGATGCCGGAAAAGTAATTGTTGCCATTTCAATTATACTATGGGTATTGTCATCGCATGGCCCTTCGGGGAAGTTTGAAGCAATTGAACAACACTATTCAGCCGGAATACCCGGAGTTGCCATCGAAAATACTAACCGAATTATTGCATCGAAAAAATTGGAAGCATCGTATGCCGGTATAGTAGGAAAAGCGATTGAGCCGGCTATTGCACCTTTAGGATTTGATTGGAAAATAGGAATTTCGCTCATCACCTCCTTTGCTGCACGCGAAGTGTTTGTTGGAACAATGGCCACAATTTACAGTGTGGGAGATTCGAAAAACACATTGTCGATACGAGAAAAAATGTTGGAAGAAAGAAATAGCGTAACGGGTCAATTGGTTTATACTAAAGCAGTAGGATTTTCATTAATGATTTTTTTTTCTTTTGCGATGCAGTGCATGAGTACTTTTGCCGGTGTAAAGCGCGAACCCAAAAGCTGGA
>JADLGT010000058.1 GCA_020849195.1 Bacteroidia bacterium | reverse complement strand
GCGCCCAGTATTGTTAACGGTATTGCAGTTAATAGTACTGGTGGGACTAAGGCTGCTATATATACCTATTATGCCGATGTTAGTTGATACGGGCGAGGCTATGCCACCATTAATAGTATTTCCGTTAACATACGTGTAATTGCCACCCGGCCCCGAGCCGGTATTGTTAAGCGCTATACCGTAGCGTATGGCTCCGGTTGGGTTTACATTGTTTAATGTTATGGTATTACCCGATACCTGCGCCGATGCTTTAACGCTGTTAAGTGTTATGCCATTTTCAACACCGCTTATAATATTGTTGCTTATAAAAATATTTTTGCTTTGCTGGGCAGTGGTTAAGTCCTGCATAAGTATGCCGTAGTTTGTTATTGCGCCGCCGCTTGTATTAATAGTGTTGCTATTAATATTTACGGTGCCCGATGTATTAACTCCTTGCCGCGTATGATTAATAGCGGTCGCGCAATTGTTAATGGTATTGTTGGTAAGCTGAATAGTAGCACCTGCGTCAGAAAGAGCATAAATACCATAATTGCCTCGTGTAGCAGCAATGTTGCTTATATTATTATACCGCGCGATAACATTCGCGTAATCAACTGAGTGTACAGCTTCATAACAATCGGTAAATGTATTTCTCTCATTACTTAAAGCACCCCCTGCCTGCACAGTATAGGTATTAGCTGCAGCGGGTGTTTCGGCATATATTGCGTAACCGTAATTGGTGGTACTGCATATAGTAGCACAAGGGCTGCAGGGCTGCGGAGTGGTTACACATTGTGTAACAGACCCCGTCATATTTTCGAACGTATTGTGTTTTACAAATACGTTGCTGCTGTGAGCCCATACGCCATAGTAAAGATTGTCAAATATGTTAATAGGAAGGGTGCGATTGCCAATGTTGAGGTTGTTGCCGGTAATTGCGTTTACATCAATACCTGTGTAAGCACTTTCTCCGGCATGGGGCACACGTAAAGTTGCTTTCGTCATTGGGGTTAGTAAAGAGGCATTGGAAATAAAAGTCGCGACATTTGGATTAGCGCCAAATATCCTGCATGTAAACACCGAATTAATGATACTCCGGGTGGCAACGCTTGTAACAGTAGTTGGCAGCAGCTTTATTGAATAATAATTTTTATTGAATATAGCGCCATTGATAGTGTATTTTGATGAGCCGTCAACCGCTACCACGCCATTTATGGCATCTTCAACAAGGGTGCTGTTGTTAATAATGAGGTTGCCGCCTGGTTGTATGTATATGCCATCCCACATATCGCCGCAGGCATGCAGATGCGAGAATTGTGTTGCGTTTGTGCTGGTGAGGGTAAGGGTTGAGCCGGCTAGGACACGAATCACCGCATTTTTACCCATTAAAATATCGCAGTTATTAAAAGTAATATTTCCGCTGATGGTAACAGTTTGAGCAATGCTAAGGCTTTGGTTGGTGTAATTGGTATTTATTGTTGCTGGCAATTGTGAATTGCATGCACAGGCACCCGTAACATCTTTCATGAACGATAAATTGTCGATATGAAATCTGGTTGTTGGATCACTTGCGTTTTGTTTATAGTCAACTATAGAAAGCAAATTGCAATTAACAGGTATATTGGATGGTACAGAAACTGTTCCGACAAAATGTGTCCAAATATTCACAGAGGCCGGTAAGTTTATGGTACTGGAGCCATATCCAGCTCCGTTTCCCCCGAGACCATTGTATGTATCAAGAAAACCAATAATAAAGTTACTATTGTTATTTAATGTAGCACCACCGTAAGGAGGATTTTGAAAATAATCAAACTCTATTTTATATCTAACACAAGGTTGTATATTTTCTGTGAGCTGTGCCAGGATTGTTTCCCCCAATGTTGATAAATAACGATTTCCGTTGTTTCCGGACGGAATGGGATATTCGCTAGCGGGAATATTTTCATACGAAAGACCAAAGACGCAATTCTGATGACTATTGCGAATGGGAACATCAACAGTTTGCATAGTTAAAAAGGTTCCATCTATAAATTTTGAACCTCCCCAATGACCATTAATCTGAGACCATGTGGGGAATGATTCAGGACTTAAAAACCTTGAATTGTATAATAAATTATTTTGAATGGCAGGCGTTAAAGTTGTTGTTAATTCAACCCCTTCTTCAAAGCTGCCATTAATAACAAGCTCATTTGTAACATTAAAGCAAGCATTATCTTTTGTAACATAGAATGAATAGACCACAAACGCACCTTTTTCTTTTCCATCCCAGGCATGAAACCCAAACTGAACTAGACCAATAAAATTATTTCGTGGAGTAAACGTAATAACATCGCCGGAAGCCAATGAATTTACGGCCAACTGGTTATGATTATTACCGTTGCCACAACCACGCAGGTTGGTTAAACTGCCCGGATAAATTCTTATCGGGTCGCCATTCTCATCAATTAAGCCAAAACTAGATCCGAGTGTAATTGTTTTTGTCTGACAGCTCGTAATTGGTGTTAGTCTGGTTATCGCTGGTAAGCCTGATAAAGTTTCAATGAATGATTGAGGGCCTGAGGTATTGTTGGTAATCATGCCTTCTCCCACATTATATAGCAAATAAGGAGGGCTATTAGGTATAATACTGAAATTTGTATATGTTGGGTTAATAGTATAACCATATTGTTGTAAAAAACGCAGCTCTTGCATTGTATACTCACGTTTGATTTGAAACGAAGACAATCCCTCGCCTGTCATTAAATAATTAGGTACAAACCCAGGTGCATCGTGGCATCGCCCTAACCTATATCTATCATCGAAGTGCGATAACGCGGCACGGGAAGAAATCGGCTGGTTAGTTTTCGTCGAAGAATTATACAGCCATATTTTATCATTGGCAATATTCGTTCCGGTATTTAATACAGGATTTGCCGGGCTCGAACCGTTAAGTAATTTTATTTTGGTACTAGTCAGATCACCGTAGAATAAAAATAAATTGTCAAATCTTGTAAACTGATTAACAGTGGAGTAAGATTTCGGGCTGCCTGCGCCTCCATCCACAATATACGAGGCGAACCCAAGCGCGTGTGTCATCTCGTGTAAAGCAATGGAAAAAAGATCGAAGTCGCAGGCTGCTTTTGCCGCACTGCAATCGCTGGTAATCCTGGGGTTATTGTTAAAATTTATCATTATCACTCCATCAAAAGCGTTTATTTCGGGGTCAATACCTGTTGTAATGTGAGTAAAAGGATTTCCCGCAAAAATACCAGGTGTGGTAGAACCAATTTGATTTTGAGCGTAATAGGGAGAAGCGATTCCAAGTATAGTGGCATTTGCATCAAAAGAGAGACCTACCTCAATTTCAATTTGAGATGAAGCCCCAACAGGATTGGATGGAGAAACAGGAGCAATTTGTACTACAGATTCAATATAACTAAACACACTACACAGGCAGTTACGGCGTAGCATGCCCAATGTTGGGTGATTAAAGCCCTGTCCGGTTGAATTTTTAATGTCCTGAAAATACAAAGTAAATCTTCCGCAAGTTATTATTGCATTTGCAGGAAAGTCGGTCGGCTTGTCTAGGACGGACAATGACTGTGCCCCGCCTGTGGAGCGGGCATTTACCTGAGATACATATTGAGCGCTATATCCGCACAATCCAATTGTATCATTCTGTGCCATTGCAGCAACACACAGGGTTGCCATAAAAAATAAAAGAAGTAGTTTTTTCATACAATATAGGGTGGTTTTAAATTTTAAAAATAATTTTCGGCGAAAGTACAGGTATAAATATGTTGTGCAAGTTTTTTTGAATTTTTTTTTTGAGTGTTGGGTGGTTTTTTTTGACAAGTTCAAATTCTATGAGCTTGTAATTAAATTTGTATAATTTTAACTTCGCTCAAACAAATCGTCAAATTCTGTATTTTTGTCGCTATGGCCGGTAACACTTTCGGAACGCTGTTTAAACTCACCACTTTTGGCGAATCGCATGGCGAAGCTTTAGGCGGAATTATTGATGGTTGCCCGGCCGGACTTGAGCTTGATGTCGCTTTTGTTCAACACGAACTTGACCGCCGCCGACCGGGACAGTCGCACATTGTTACCCAACGAAATGAAGGCGACAGAGTTGAGTTTTTATCGGGCCTATTTGAAGGAAAAACAACCGGTACGCCAATTGGTTTTCTTGTACGAAACGAAAACCAGCGTTCGAAAGATTACGAACACAATGTTGATGTGTATCGTCCTTCGCATGCCGATTATACTTACGATACTAAATACGGTATTCGCGATTGGCGCGGAGGCGGTCGTGCTTCGGCACGCGAAACTGTAAGCAGGGTGGTGGCAGGTGCAATAGCTAAACTATTTCTAAAAAAATACCAAATAACTATTGCGGCTTACACCTCGCAGGTAGGAGAAATTAAATTGATGAAAGATTACCGCACATTAGACTTGTCTAAAACCGATACAAATATTGTACGCTGTCCCGATGCCCTCCTCGCCGAGGCAATGATTAATCGCATTGAACAAATACGTAAGGAAGGGGATACCATTGGCGGTGTTGTTTCTTGTGTTACCAAAGGTGTGCCTGCAGGAATAGGCGATCCGGTTTTCGATAAGCTCCATGCCGACCTTGGTAAAGCCATGCTAAGCATAAATGCTGTTAAAGGTTTTGAATTCGGATCGGGCTTTGAAGGTGTATCAATGAAAGGATCGGCGCATAACGATATTTTTGAAATTGAAAATAACCGGGTTCGAACTAAAACAAATAATTCCGGTGG
>JADLGT010000057.1 GCA_020849195.1 Bacteroidia bacterium | reverse complement strand
TCGTTTGTACGTTTTGCAAAACGCATAGTGTCTTTGCTTGAAAAAATAGTGTAATGGAAACAGGAAAAGTAACAACCAAAATAAATAACGGAATTGCCACAGTAACATTTTTTCACCCGCAAAGCAATTCCTTGCCGGGTACATTGTTGCAGGCATTGGCTGACGAAATAACCAAAGTTGGAATTAACCCGGAAGCAAAAGTAATTGTATTGTGTAGCGAGGGAGACAAGGCTTTTTGTGCCGGCGCTTCGTTCGACGAACTCATTTCAATTAAAGACATGGAGAGTGGAAAAAAATTTTTTTCCGGATTTGCATCGGTTATAAACGCACTGCGTAAAGCGCCAAAATTTGTTTTGGTACGTGTGCAAGGAAAAGCTGGAGGCGGAGGAGTTGGACTTGCCGGCGCAGGCGACTACACATTTGCAACAATAGCGGCTTCGGTAAAACTAAGTGAGTTGGCCGTAGGTATAGGACCATTTGTTGTGGGACCGGCCGTTGAACGAAAAGTGGGCGCGTCGGCCTTTTCGCAACTTACTATTGATGCCACCGAATGGCAAACCGCACAATGGGCAAAAGAGAAAGGATTGTACGCCAATGTGTTTTCAACAACAGCGGAAATGGATACCGCTATCGCATCTTTAGCTATCAAGTTAGCCAACAGTAATCCCGAAGCCATGATGATGTTGAAAAAAATAATGTGGGATGGAACAGAAAATTGGGATGCATTATTAATCGAACGTGCCGAAATGAGCGGCAAACTTGTGCTCTCGGATTTTACAAGAAAAGCAATAGAAAAATTTAAGGCGAAGGATAAATAATCACTCTGCAAGATTACTTATTCACATTAAACCCCTTCGGGGTTTGGCTGCTGTACCAATCTTTTCTTATTCTCATTAAACCCCTTCGGGGTTTGGCTGCTGTACCAATCTTTTCTTATTCTCATTAAACCCATTCGGGGTTTGGCTGCCGTACCAATCTTTTCTTATTCTCATTAAACCCCTTCGGGGTTTGACTGCTATACCAATCTTTTTTTTATTCACTTTAAACCCCTTCGGGGTTTGGCTACTGTACCAATCTTTTCTTAATTCACATTAAACCCCTTCGGGGTTTGACTGCTGTACCAATCTTTTCTTATTCTCATTAAACCCCTTCGGGGTTTGGCTACTGTGTCAAACCTTGTGATCGGATGCAATCAAAATAAAGTGAGTTGACTATCATTATTATATTTAGGTTTTTCTTCTTCCTTCGTCCAATTTTCTGTTTCGGGTTCAGTTTCAATTTGTTTTGTGGAAGTAAATACTTCTTTTCTTTTCTCTGTTTTTTCTTCGTCCTGTTCCATTTTGGCAAGAGCGAGTTCAATTTCGGAAGGAACATCGGGGATATTGTGTTCGTCTTTGTAAATGCGGGCTTCTATTGTTTGCAGCCTCCATATTTCCAACAACTCTAAAGACTCGGTGTTTCTTTGCTTTTCGGCTAAAGCCATTTGCATATGAATCGTCTCCAGCTTTTTAGCTAATTTTTTATCCGACATGGTAGCTAACAACTTCACGTACTCATCGTGGTTATCAATACACTGTTTTATGCGCGCAGAAGTTGACATTTATTTTATACTGGCTTCTATTATTTTAATTTCTTCTTTGTTCATTTTAAGGAAGTTAAATATACGATTTGCGGTAGGGTTTTGCGGTGTTTTTTATGGCCAAAAAAGGATAGGTTTTTAACAATGGTAAAAACCTGAAATTGTAGCTCTGCCTGTGAATATGGGCTAATACAATCATTATAGCCATTGAATTTTCAAAATCGCCCCGCAGTTAAAGTAACATCTTCTTGGCTAAAGCTTTTCGCCGCAACGCTCTTAGAATTTATAGGACAATCCCAAACCCAACACCTCTTTAAACTGTGTACGCGGACCTTTTCCAACCACAACGTTTTTATATACAGTATTGCCAACCGTTACATCGCCATATATAGGTATGGCAACAATATTATCGTATAGAACATGTGTAAATACGCTGAAGGTTACCAGCTTCCCTGCTTTTATGTTAAGCATTGTTTGCCAGTCGATGTATATATTGTTTCGTTGGCGATTATTTTTACTTGTGTAGTTATTAAACAAATTGAGCGTTGACAAAAGAGTTACATTTTTAAATACTTCTTTTTGAAAGCGTGCCCGTAGGTATGCGCCAAATTCAACACGCAATTGTTTGCCATTAGTCAACTTGGTTCCGTTGGCATCGTAAGTAGCCGGGTCAACACCGAATTGACCGGCATCGGCAAGCTTTTGGTCGGTAACAATTATAGAGCGTCCGGTAGCAGGCGAAATAAAAAGAGAAAAATAAGAAGTTGGTTTATAATCTACCCCCAATGCAATATTTATATAGGCCGGAGCCGCAAAGCGGGAAATAACTGTACTGTCGTCAGGATAATTGTATCCGGGAGCAAACTGTGTTTTAGCGTTAACCAACGCACTGTAAAAAAAATTTCCTTTTGCCTCACGCCCATACTTGGAATTAAATTCAAATTTGTCTTCGTTTTTTCTCACACTTGCATCGCCCGATTTTATAAGTCCGTAACCAATGTCGAGTGTATTGTCACAGGCCGTTTTCCCTTTTTTATAGTTGGCAAAAAAACTGCCGATAAATGTGCCCGACAAAGCGTTTTGGCCGCCGGCTGCCCAATTAGTAAGCGAAACCTGATTAAAACTAAGCGATACAAATCCGCCTTTTTTCCATGTTGTATCAATTTTGGCAGCCTCTTGTGCCCATGCTGCATGTAAAATAATTACACACAGAATTAATGAATTAATTCTTTTCATAATATAAAGTATAGAAAGGGGTTTTATTTTTTTAGCAAATCACGTATTTCTTCCAACAACTTTTCTTGTTTTGTAGGTTCGGGCGGTGTTGTAGGAGCTTCCGCATCTTTTTTTTTCAACGCATTCATACCTTTAATAATTACAAACATGGCAAAGGCCACAATAGTGAAATTAATGATGGCACCAATAAACGACCCTATCATTACGGTAGATTTACCAATGTGGAAAACATGATTACTCAAGTCGTCAACCTGAAAAATCAAACCAACAAGCGGTAAAAAAATACCTTCAATGAATGATTTTGTTACTAATCCGAATGCTGCACCTATTACAATGCCTATAGCCATGTCAATGAGGTTGCCTCGCATGGCAAAGTCTTTAAATTCTTTTATGAAACTCATAGTTTTTAGTTTTTTACAAATATAATTTTCATCTCTATAAGAAATTTCATTGTTGAAAATTATTTGTACCGAAATTATGCAATTGCATTTTCAAAAGTGCATTCAATTCTAATGCACAGCCCGGATTTAATCATCAGAAATAACTCACTATTCCAAAATGAATTTTTCCGGATTTTAAATAAATGGGATTGCCAAGCTGGCTCCCGAGCGCATAGTCGAGTGAAAATATACCGGCTTTAGTTTCAAAGCTTGTGCCGGCACCAAAACCGTAAGGCGTGTCGTGTACGGATGTATTT
>JADLGT010000056.1 GCA_020849195.1 Bacteroidia bacterium | reverse complement strand
TCGCCACCAATCTCACATCCGGCAGGAACATACCTGCGCGGCATAAGCAATTCTCCAAGCTGTTTTCCGTCAAGGTAAATACCGAAATCAACTTTTTTAATTACCCTCAGTATATTAAATTTTCCTATTTCAACCATGACTTTATTTTCCGGGTGGCACCTGATTTCCCTCAAGGTTAATCTTTAGAATTTCTATTGCGCGAAGTTCCTCAGGGATTGAAGTAAGTTGATTGTATTTCGCATCTAACTTCACCAAATGTTTAAGCATTGCCAATTCGGTGGGAATTTTTACAAGCTGGTTGTTACTCAGATTTAAATATTTAAGCGACGAAAGTTTATTCATTTGTTTAGGCAAATCTTCAATTACATTTCCGCTTGCATCTAGCAATTCGAGGTTGACGAGGTTAGTAATTTCAGCCGGTAAAAACTGAAGATAATTATGGTCGATACGCAACTCTTTTAAGCGAATAACACGACCCAAATCGGAAGGGAGCGCAGTGAGCTGATTTGCCGAAAGGCTCAGCGTTTCAAGATTTGTAAGGGAAGAAATTGAAGCGGGAATTTCCGGAAGCTGATTGCTGTCGAGCACAAGCACTCGCAGATTAGTGAGCTTTAAAATGTTCGACGGAAATTCCATCAGAAATTTTCCGGTAAGATTTAAATAAAACACTTTGTCGGCTTCGTTTAGTGCAGCAGTTAAATCGGTATAAACCGGATATGCACTATAGGTTAGTCCCTGCCATTTGGTTTGGGAATAAATTGTATGAACAAACAAAAGCAAGAGTACAGTTATTCGTTTTTTAAAAATCATGAGTGTATCATTAATTAGGTTTATACTAATTTGTTTACTGAATGTAAATTGTCATTTTTCATAGAACTTCATTTCCGAAATATACGAACGTACGCCTTCGGGCAAATACTGATTTATATTTTTTTTACTGCGGATGGCATCGCGTATAAACGTTGATGAAATATCCATTAGCGGCGCCTGCGTCCATTTTACATTTGGATGATTTTTTAATTCACTTCCGTCGAAACCGGGCCGCGGATAAACATACAATTCGTATTGTTTTATAATTTGTTCGTAGTTTTTCCATTTATGAAATGTTTGCAGATTGTCGGAACCGATGATGAGTACAAATTTTTCAGCCGGATATTTTTCTTGCAAGTACGCAAGTGTATTAATTGTGTAGGAAGGCTGTGTAAGGTTAAATTCAATATTGCTTGCCTTGTAACGGGTATCGCCGGCAATAGCTTCGCGTACTAAACGCAGACGCTGCACATCGGGAAGTAGTGATTTTTTTTCTTTGAGCGGATTATGAGGCGACACCACAAACCATACCTGATTAATGTCGGTAAAAGAAACCACGTAGTTGGCGATAGCCATGTGTCCTATGTGAATAGGATTAAATGAACCGAAAAACAAACCAATTTTCATTGTTGTAAATAACAACTTCCCAACGACAAGCCGGAAAGTGTACGAATATACGAATAAGCAGGTTCTTATGCCGGGCTTATAGGCAAACCATTGGCGACAGTGCAAGATTGAAACATTTGCGCTTTGACCTAACAGGGTAACGAACAGTATTGTAAATTTGTAATTGATAATATGGAAAATTTAAGACAATATGGAAAAACAAATTACAATTTGGCAACCCATCAGGTTTGATGAAAAATGGTTGGCTTTAAACACTTCAAAGCTTGACGGCATAGCACCATCATGGTTTAGCAAGCGCGACCAACTCAAGGAAGGTTCGGGAGAATACGAGGACTTTTTAAATAAACTCAAAAGGCAACATGCCATTGAAACAGGTATCGTTGAGAAACTCTATGACCTTAAAGAAGGTATCACTCAAACATTTATTAAAGAAGGTTTTGTTGAATCATACCTTCAACATGGCGACACCAACATTCCGCCCAAGCAACTTTTTGCTTATCTGCGTGACCATTTTGATGCAATTGATTTTGTCTTTGATGTTGTAAAACAGAACAGGCAAATCACGAAAGGGTTCATTCTTGAATTACATCAACTCATTACACAACATCAAGAAACGACCGATGCAATTGACAGTTTGGGAAATGTTGTGAAGGTTAATTTGCTGAAAGGACAATTCAAAAAATTTGACAACAATCCGCAAAGGGCAGATGGAACTATTTTCCTTTATTGTCCGCCTCTTCATACTGATTCCGAGATTGACAAATTGATTTCGCTTCTGCTGGATTTGGAAGCACAACAAGTAAAACCAATTATCATTTCTGCCTGGTTTCACCATGCTTTTACTCAGATACATCCTTTTCAAGATGGCAATGGGCGACTTGCAAGATTGTTGGCAAGTTTGATTTTAATACGCCACGGACTTTTCCCTTTTACTGTAAAAGGTAGTGAGAAGAAAAAATACATTGATAGTTTAGAGTTGGCCGACAAAAACAAACCACAAAGTCTTGTTGACTTTTTCTGCGAAGTTGAGAAGCGAAATATTGAAGAAGTGCTGAATCTTAAACTTGACACTTCCATTTCTAAAAAATCACTGGAAGAAGTGGCAGATGTTTTCTCTCAAAAGGTTGAGTCATGGAAACAGGGTTTACAAAAAGAGCGATTTGATAAAATCAATGAGAACAGAAATAAACTTTTCCGTTATTGCAATACTGTTCTTGATGAGATTGTGAGGGAACTTTATAAAAGAATTTCCAAGGACATGGCAGAAATTTATCTTGATAAATCACACCCTGAATCAGAAAAATATTTTTGGTTCTCTCATCAGATAGTTGACTATGCAAAATTGCATGACTACTTCTTCAACAGAACTTTGCCAAGGGGTTGGTTTAAGATTGCATTTGTTCTTTCCGAGGAAAGACAATATCAACTTGTGATTTCATTTCACCATTACGGCTACGATGATTCAACAGTTGCCATTGGAGCATTCTTAGAGTTCATTGAATCCTCAGCAAACGGAAAACGGAAAACAAATGGTTTCAGCAGAAAAGGACAGAACAATAATTTGATAACTAGTTTGCCATTGAACATCAAACCACACATCATTTCATTGGAAGCAGACACAGAAGAACTTGAATCGAACCTCAAATCATTTTTACAAGAAACCATTACAGTTACACTTGGACAGATTGCAAGTGAAATTGGATAGTGATTTGGTGCTTAAACAAACTATTACATCTTATCCGTTACATATTCGTTACAGAGCCTGTTACTCTATCGAAACGGTGTAGGCCATTCTGGCTTGAATGCCCCTCATGTTATTCAATTGTTTGAGGTATTTGTAGTATTCGTAATCAGAGCCAAGTTCTTTTTGTAGTATTCTTGTTTCAACACCATCCTTCATGCCTTTCATCAACTCCTCGAAAAAATCTTTTTGTTTCGGCAATTCAACTAATTTGTATTTATCGAGTTTGGCTTTGTTCGCAGCAATTTTTATAGCATCATTTATTCCGCCGAGCTCATCCACAATTCCTATATGTTTTGCATCAACACCCGCCCACACACGGCCTTGTCCTATGCTATCAATTTCGGCAGGTGATTTTTTTCTTCCCTTCGCTACTTTATCAATAAATGTTGCATAAATGGTTTCAACACTTTGTTGTACAAAAGTTCGTTCCTCGGGCAATACCGGTCTGTACGGGCTGCCCACATCGGCATGCTTATTGGTATTGGCCGTATCAATAGTAATACCTAGTTTATTATTAAAAAACTTCTGCATATTTGGCAGCAGCCCGAATACCCCAATGGATCCGGTAATGGTATTGGGTTGTGCTACTATAACATCGGCTGCACAAGAAACATAATAGCCACCCGATGCCGCCACGTCGCCCATTGAAACAATAAAAGGTTTTACTTTTTTGGCAAGCACCGTTTCGCGCCATATTACGTCCGAAGCTAAGGCACTGCCGCCGGGCGAATTTACACGCAATACAATTGCTTTAATAGTTGTATCCATGCGGGCATCGCGAATAGTTTTCGAAATGCGTTCGGAGCCAATAGTTTCGTCGTCGCCTTCTCCG
>JADLGT010000055.1 GCA_020849195.1 Bacteroidia bacterium | reverse complement strand
CCCCTATTTTCGATGCTTACCTTCATAAATACAAATGTGGGTAAGCAAAACTAAGAATCCAAAATCATAAATAAATGCTATTCAATTACTTATGATTTTAACTCAAAAACGCTGGACAAGTCAGGAAGTGTAGCACTTGCTCCAAGTCGTAAAAAATAATACGCCAATAATCGCTGTGAATATTCGTAGTGGCTATTGCATACTATCATTTTGGATAGAATACTGCGCGATATCTCAAGTTCTCTCTTGATGATGGATGTACGTTACACTTCTAATGAAAAATCAGGAATTACATCTATCTCCTAAATCTGTCGGCCACCACCAATTCTTTTGAGCCGGTAGCGTAAGTATAAAATCCGCTACCCGACTTCACACCTATATGTCCGGCTGTAACCATATTAATCAATAGGGGGCAAGGCGCATATTTAGGATTTCCAAAGCCATTGTGCAACACTTTTAAAATAGAATAGCAAACATCAAGACCTATAAAATCGGACAGTTGCAGAGGCCCCATAGGGTGGGCCATACCTAATTTCATTACGGTATCAATTTCGGTAACACCGGCCACTCCTTCGTATAGCGCATAAATAGCTTCATTAATCATTGGCATTAAAATACGATTAGCTATAAAGCCAGGGTAGTCGTTCACCTCTACCGGAACTTTGTTTAGTTTTTTTGAAAAATCAACAATAAGACTGCACACTTCATCCGATGTGGAATAGCTGCGTATTACCTCCACCAATTTCATCACCGGAACAGGATTCATAAAGTGCATACCAATTACTTTGTCGGGGCGCTTGGTAGCCGCTGCAATTTGTGTAATAGAAATAGAAGAAGTGTTAGAGGCAAGAATAGTATTTGCCGGACATATTTTATCCAGCTCTCTGAAAATATTAAGTTTTGTTTCCACATTTTCCGTAGCTGCCTCAACAACCAAATCGGATGTTCGGGCACCATCGCTAAGTGTAGTATAGGTTTTAATATTTTTCAGTGTGTTAGTTTTATCGGCTTCGGTAAGCATTCCTTTGGCAATTTGCCGGTCAATATTTTTTGCAATAGTTTCTAATGCCTTATTTAACGCTGCCTGCGACACATCAACCAACGAAACACTACACCCGAATTGAGCAAACGTATGAGCAATGCCATTTCCCATGGTGCCCGATCCTATTACTGTTGTATTTTTCATGCTTCAGTAGAAACTAATATTTGCAAATATACGAATAACGAATGGCTAAAAAACCGAGATTGTACAATTGAAATTGCATAATCTCCCAAAAGGCCGATTGAATCTGCGGTTCATCGGGATTAAAGCACCTACCTGTTGTAGTCAGGGATACCACACTAAAAAGATAGCCTGCTTTATCTTCGTTCGTTACATTTCTAAAACAAGAACAGGGTTTAATGAGCAATTGAAATTCATGTGTATATATTTTGTAAGTAACTGTTTGTCGCATGGCTTTCGCACCAACCGGCTCAAACAGCCACCGGCTGTTTGCCCTGCCATATTCATTTTCGGTTGGTATGCCGCAGGTATATGGCTATTTCATGTTTGATTTTTCTGTACAATTAGTCCATTTGGACTATTGATTATTGTAAGCCTATGTAATACCTTTACGTGTAAAGGTACCCTTCTGTATTTTGCATAAAGTGTTTAAAAAAAAATGGACTTTTGAAATGCCTGCTCTATGTTTATACATACTGCACGGAAAGCTCATTCCTTTTTCTGTTACTTGTATTGCCTTGGTGCTTGTGTTGAGTCTTCCGTCATGTACCAAAATAAATCAGCCTAATGTTGATTTTACTTTTAATATTACCGATCCTGCTTATGTGGTTCTTAGCCCCAAAGGAGGCTATATGTATATAAACGGAGCTATTGTTGCTCAAACCAATAGTGGCACTTATATTGCTGTTTCGGAATTGTGTACGCACGATGGAACAAGGGTGATATATGAGGCGAATAAAAATGATTTCTATTGCCAAAAAGACATGTCAACATTTACTTCAAACGGAGCGTGCAGCGGCGGACCTTCTAATAGAAATCTTAAGTCGTATAATACATCGCTGAGCGGTAATGTGCTCCACGTATGGGGATAGCATTTTATTGAATGATTATTTTCTGCGCCGATGAAGTTTTTCCGGAAGTAAAGTGTACGAAATATATTCCGTGACTAATGCCGTCTAAATCAATATCTATTGCTTTAAGTCCGTCGGCCTGTACCGTTTTAACTTCTTTTCCATTTATGTCCACCAACTGCACTTTCATGTCGCTAAACTCTTTTATGAATTTTATTTTTAATTTATTGTGCATGGGATTTGGAAAAATATAGCAGGCATGATTCATGTTTCTTTCAAAAACAGAGGCCACGTCATTGTGAGCGGTAATGAGCCACAATTTCGGATCGAAAAAAACCGAATCAACAGTAAATGGAATGGTTACCGTAAATTGTTGTCCGGAAAACGTATTATTTAGCCGCACTATTGTGTCGTGTCCGGCTCCTTTGAGTTCAATAGGTATAGGCAATTCAAAAAACGAAACCGAAGGATGAGATTGAGTTTGCGTAATGGTAATATTAACTGAGCTTCCGTTTTGGTTCCATGTAATCGTATAAGAAGGATATCCTTGCCCTGTAAACCAATCGCTAAAATACCAATTGAGACTTTGACCTACAGCCGTTTCAAAATGCGATTGTAAATCGGAAGTGTGTGCAAAGCCATAGGCTAATTTTGAATCGGAGAGGTAGTTATTCACTGACGCAAAAAATGCTGAGTCGCCAATTACCCATCGCAGTTGATGCAATACCATCGCTCCCTTATTATACGACAAGCGCCCGTCAAAAATTCTGTTT
>JADLGT010000054.1 GCA_020849195.1 Bacteroidia bacterium | reverse complement strand
GATTCAGCAATTGTTTAACAAACTGGAGGAGCTGAATATACAGGTGTTAGTTCACGATGTGTTTTATAATTACAGTAAACACCAATTAAAGTTTGGAGCTTCTGTAAAAATATTTTCAAAACACGAGCATATAAAAGGCAGCGCTAATTTTTTATTGAGCATAGGCGGCGATGGTACATTGCTCGAAACAATATCGCTTGTGCGCGACTCGGTTATTCCTATTCTGGGCATTAATACCGGTCGGCTCGGCTTCCTTGCCAATGTATCAAAAGACGAAATTGAAACAGCAGTGAACGCATTGGTAAATGATAAATATCAACTCGACAGACGTACATTAATTCGCCTCGAAACAGAGAATAATATTTTTGGTGATGTAAATTTTGCATTGAATGAAATGACTATTCATGCACGCGAAGCATCAGTACTCACAACTATTCACACATACATTAACGGCGAATATCTAAACTCTTATTGGTCGGATGGCTTAATTATTGCCACCCCCACAGGTTCAACTGCCTATTCGCTAAGTTGTGGCGGTCCCATAATGATTCCCGATTCGCAAAACTTTATTATCACTCCAATTGCGCCCCATAATCTTAATGCCCGCCCCATGGTCATTTCTGATAACGACATAGTAACTTTAAAAGTGGAGAACAGAAGCAATAACTTTATGGTGTCGCTCGATTCGCGCTCGGCCATAGTTGATTCATCAACTACATTAACAGTTAAAAAAGAAAAGTTTCAAATAAATTTAGTACGAATGGAAAATCAGAATTTTATTCAAACACTAAGGAATAAACTTCTGTGGGGTTACGATAAAAGAAATTAATACAATAAGTTAAATATGCAAACGTTATCTATTCAGTTCATGCGACTTTTAGCCGGCATATTTTTTTTATCGCTTTTCGTTTCTCATTCTGCTTTAGCACAAGGTCGCACTCCCCAACAAAATCAACACAGTAAAGAAATATGTCTGGTAGGAGGTATGGCCTATTATATTGGCGACCTCAATCAAACAGGTCATTTCATGTATCAGGACCCCGCAGGAGGTTTGGGCTTCAGGTATAATTTTAATCAGCGTTTTGCATTTCGACTCAATGGCTGGATAGGTAAAGTTCATGCTGCCGATGCAAATAGTTCGTCGGCAGTTCAACGCCAACGTAACCTTAGTTTTCAATCATTAGTTGAAGAAGCCTCCGGTCAGTTAGAATTTAATTTTTTACCGTTTATGATTGGCAGCGATGATTTTTTTACTCCGTATATTTTTGCAGGGATGGGCGTTTTTCATTTTAACCCTCAGGCTAAAATAGGTTCGGATACCTATGATCTTCGTCCGCTTTCTACCGAAGGTTTGGGTACCGCTGCCAGACCCGGAACAAAAAGATATAACCTAACAGGAGTTACTATTCCGTTCGGCTTAGGTTTCAGATGGGCACTTGGCAGGCACTTTGGAATTGGTGTAGAGTGGGGAATTCGTAAAACATTTACCGATTACATTGACGATGTAAGTACCACCTATCCCGACCCAACAGCTCTGAATAGTGCACAAGCCATTTCACTATCAGATCGTACACTTAATAAAGACCCGAACATTAGTAATATCGGTCGTCAACGAGGCGATTCCAAAACAACCGATTGGTATTCATTTACAGGGCTTGTGCTTAGCTTTGTACTGCCCGAAAAACATGTTCCGTGTTTAGGTGTGCCGAAAAGATAACAATATTCCGTAGTTTTGCCCGCTAAAATTAAGTAATACCCAATACCCTGCCGGTTAGTTATGAGTTTTAAAGACAAGATAGATTTAAATAAACTACCCAAACACATAGCAATTATAATGGATGGTAACGGGCGCTGGGCAAAACAAAAAGGCGAGCACCGAATTATTGGCCATCAGAACGGCGTTCAGTCGGTGCGTGAAGCTGTTGAAGCAGCAGCCGAAATAGGTGTTCAATACCTCACGCTTTATGCCTTTTCAACAGAAAACTGGAATCGTCCGAAAGAAGAAGTGATGGCACTAATGCAACTATTAGTGAGCACTATTCATAGCGAAGTAAAAACCCTGAATAAAAACAATATACGCTTGTTGGCCATAGGCGATTTAAAAAACCTTCCGTCCGATTGTTTTGCCGAGCTACAGGATGCCATTAAAGCAACTGCGCAAAATACTCGTATGAATCTTGTACTTGCACTCAGTTATAGTTCGCGCTGGGAAATAATTAATGCCGTTAAGCAAATAGGGGCAGATATTGAAAAAGGAAAACTGAAAATAACCGATATTACAGAACACTTATTTGAAAATTATTTGTGCACGGCAAGCATCCCCGAACCCGAACTTATGATTCGCACCAGTGGAGAACGCCGCATCAGCAATTTTTTACTGTGGCAACTTTCGTATGCCGAACTGTATTTTACAGAAAAGTTATGGCCGGATTTCAGAAAAGAGGATTTTTTTGAAGCGATTGTTGACTATCAAAACCGCGAAAGTAGATTTGGAAAAATAAGTGAACAAATTGAGGAGTAGCCGTGTTTCAAAAAAAAATCGCCGGTAAAGTAACTGTTAAAAATAGTTAATGCGCTGTTTTAATAAATTTTAAATAACATCTTTGAAAAATACATTGAAATAAAAAATGAAGCGACTTGTTTTTTTATTTTTTCTAATTCCCTTTTTCGCTTCATCACAGGTTGAGTTGACAGATTCTGCAGGCATAGATTATGCAAATCCCAAAGAATATGAATTAGGCGGAATAGAATTTAAAGGCGCCGATCACTTCGACAAACGTGTACTCACGCTGCTCACAGGTTTAACAATAGGCGAAAAATTGCAGGTGCCCGGAGATAAATTTGCACAAGCCATTCAAAATCTTTGGAAACAAGGATTGTTCGAGGACATTAAAATCGAAGAAAGTAAACGACTTGGTAACAATGTTTTTATAACTATAACTGTTGTTGAGCGCCCCCGACTATCTAAATTCCAGTTGAAAGGTGTAAGCAAATCCGAAGCCGATGACTTACGTGAAAAAATAAAACTCATAAAAGGAAAAGTGATAACCGAATACCTCATCTCATCCAGCGTAACCACCATTAAAAAATTCTTTATTAACAAAGGCTATATGAATGTGAGCGTAAAAGTAAAACAAGATGAACGCGACACAACTTTTGCCAATAGTATTATCCTGTATTTTTCTATTAATAAAGGACAACGGATACGCGTTCGGAAGATATTGTTTCATGGCGTAACTGCGGTGAGCGAAGCCAAGCTTAAAAAAGCAATGAAAGAAACAAAGGAGAAAAAATGGTGGAATGTTTTTAATTCGGGAAAATACCTCGAGGAAAATTATGAAAAAGACAAGCCAAAAATAATTGCAAAATACAATGCCAAAGGCTTCCGCGATGCCCGCATTTCAAGAGACACCGTTTATCGGATCGATCCGGAACATGTAAACATTGAATTATGGATTGACGAAGGACACAAATATTATTTCCGCAATATTACATGGATAGGTAACACCAAATACTCATCGAAAGTGTTGAGCAGTGTTTTAGGAATTAAAAAAGGAGATGTGTTCGATCAAAGTTTGTTGGATACGAAATTGTATATGAACCCAAATGGGGGCGATGTCAGCTCGCTGTATATGGATGATGGTTATTTG
>JADLGT010000053.1 GCA_020849195.1 Bacteroidia bacterium | reverse complement strand
GAATCAGAATTTTCGGTAATGCCAACCGCAGCTCTGTGCCGCATTCCTAAGTCGGCCGGAAATTCGCTGTTTTCGGTAACCGGCAATACGCAACGGGCGGCTTTAATAATATTATTACTTATAATGATTGCGCCATCGTGGAGCGGACTGTTTTTATAAAAAATACTTTCAATAAGTTTAACCGAAACGTAGGCGTCAATTGGCTCTCCTGTGTTTGCATAAAATTTCAGTTCGGCATTTTTGGTAATAACAATAATGGCTCCTGTCTTTGTTTCAGCCATATTCCGACAGGCTTTAACAATGGAAGGAACATCGAGGTCGAACGAACGTTGAGCTTGCCACCTGAAGTCGAAAAATCCTTTAGCAACTCCTCTAAAATTAGTTGTGCCGATAAAAAGCAAGAAACGTCTGATTTCGGGTTGAAATACTACTATAAGTGCAATAAAACCTACATCAATAAATTTTTCGAGAATAGTGCCAAAGAGGCGCATCTCCATGTATTTAACAACCAACCATAACAAGTAAATAAATAAAATGCCGATAAAAATATTTACAGCTACGGTACCCTTTACCAGGTAATACATGCGGTAAAGCAATAAGGCCACCAACACAACATCAATAATATCAATGATGCTAATGTTAATCGACGTTATTGCCAGTAGATTATACATGTTGCAATTTAAGAAATCGTAAGAATAAATGAATTTTTTTATTGTACATATTCATTAACAAGTTTAATTGCTTCCATGGCTTCTTTTACATCGTGTACACGCAGTATGTTGGCGCCGTTGAGCAGTGCTATTGTATTGAGGACGGTAGTACCGTTTAGTGCCTGCGCAGGTTTTGTATTAATTACACGATTAATCATTGACTTGCGCGAAAGACCTGCCAATACCGGATACCCAAATGTTTTTAACTCGCAGAGATTTTTTAGTAAAGTAAAATTATGTTCAACGGTTTTTCCGAACCCGAATCCGGGGTCAATAATTAATTGCTTTACTCCCAAACTGTTCAGTGCACGTATTTTTTCTGTAAAATAAATTTTTACATCTTCGGTTACATTGGCATAAATAGGATTTTGTTGCATTGTTTGCGGATTGCCCTGTATGTGCATCAGAATGTAGGGTACGTTTAATTTGGCAACGGCAGAAAACATATTTTTGTCTAATGTGCCACCCGAAATATCATTAATAATATTAGCTCCGACATCAACGGCTTTAATGGCAATGCTTGCCCGGAATGTGTCAACCGAAACTATCGCGGTTGTAAATTTTTTCCGTATCGTTTGCAAAACAGGCATAAGCCTTCGTTCTTCTTCTTCCTCACTTATCTCGATTGCACCCGGACGGGTAGAACAGGCGCCTACATCTATAATTGTTGCGCCTTCCGAAAGCATTGTTTCAACATGGTTTAGTATGCTTTTCTCGTCACTATATTTTCCGCCATCGTAAAAAGAATCGGGAGCTATGTTTAATATTCCCATTACACTCGGCTTGTGCAGATCGAGCGAAGAATTCAAAAAATTATAAGTATAATTCGTATCTTGTGTGGTCATTTATCGGCAATAAAGATATAAGTTTTGAGTCAACAGCTTGTTAATACACAAATGAGTAAAACAATAGTTCAGTACGAATCTGTAATAAAGATTTGTAAGGATATTTTTACTAAAAAAGCCAAAGATTATGGTACGGCATGGCGTGTATTACGCACAAGTTCTATTACCGACCAAATTTTTATTAAAGCGCAACGAATTCGTACAATAGAAGAAAAAGGAAGCCATAAAGTAGATGAGGGGGTGCGCTCGGAATACATAGGCATAGTCAACTATTCTGTAATAGGTCTGATGCAACTCATGCTGCAAAACGATGAGCGCACAGAACTTCCCATTGAAGAAGTTAGCACCCTTTTTGATGAATGTGTGAATAAGGCTAAAAGCTTAATGCAAGATAAAAATCATGACTATGGTGAAGCCTGGCGCGATATGCGCTTAAGTTCGCTCACCGACCTGCTGCTTATGAAAATATTAAGAATAAAACAGATTGAAGACAACAAAGGAAAAACAATTATATCGGAAGGAATTGATGCAAATTATTTGGACATGGTTAATTATGCCATATTTGCCTTGATACGAATTGATCAAGGAATGGAACAGAGGTAGTTTTAAACCCTGATTTAGCAAATTCATTTGTAAAAATCGCAATTAAATTTTTGATGATCGAACGCAAATTTAAAATATAGAAATAATATGAAGATTGTAACAACTATTTCTCGCGTCTTTGTTGGAGCCCTGTTTATTTTTTCCGGCTTCATTAAAGCTAACGACCCACTTGGCTTTGGTTATAAACTGCAAGAATACTTTGAAGTATTTAATATGCACTGGATGATACCGCTAAGCCTATTCTTAGCAATATTTATTTGCATTTTTGAAGTAGCAGTAGGATTTGCTTTGCTCATTGGTGCACGACCAAAGTTAGTGCTGTGGCTTCTTTCGCTTATGATGGTGTTTTTCACCTTCCTTACTTTTTATTCGGCCTATTACAACAAAGTTACTTCGTGCGGATGTTTTGGCGATGCTATTCCGCTTACTCCTTGGCAATCGTTTTACAAAGACATTATTTTGTGTACGCTTACGCTTGTCCTCATTGTAGGGCGATCGCATGTTAATCCCTTGTTGGGGGCTCGTTTACAAATGGCAGTGATGTATCTTTTCATTGTTGCGGCTACGGCATTCCCATTATATACCTCCACACATCTTCCCATTATTGATTTTCGCCCGTATAAAATCGGTACCAATTTGTACCGTGCCATCCATCCTAAAGAAAAGTTTTTTTATATGCTGAAAGATAAAAAAACGGGCGAACAGAAAGAGTTCGACCATTGGCCGACCGACTGGGATAAGCAGTTCGATTATGTTTCTAATCGTACCGAACCGCTCGATAAAACAGTTAAACCTATTACAGGTTTTTCGATGCAGAATAGCAATGGCGAAGATCATACCGATGAATTTTTAACATTGCCCGGATGCTCCTTTATTTTAGTTGAATACGATTTGAATAAATCAAACAGGTCTGTGCAAGGCAGCATCAATGATTTTTCCGAGCTGTGTAAAAAAGACAGTATTTCTTTTGTGGCACTTACATCATCTGACACACTGAAAATAAATTCATTTAAAAAAGAAACAGAAGCTGCGTATGATTTTTATATAAACCCCGACGAGGTGCCTCTTAAAACAATGATTCGTCCCAATCCCGGATTGGTTATGATAAAAGACTGCGTAGTAACTGCTATGTGGCCATACAGGGCGCTCCCTTCGTATAACGATGTAAAAGCAACGTATTTTGGTAAGAAGTGAGAAACTTTATACTCAGAAGATTATTTTATGGCTTATTGGTGTTGTTGGGTACCGCAACAGTAGTTTTTGTGTTGTTTAATGCGCTGCCGGGAGATCCCGCCCGTATGATGCTTGGCCAGCACGCCGATCAAAAATCGATTGATATTATTAATAAAGACCTTGGCCGCAACAAACCTTTATTTATACAATACCTGTTATACCTGAATGATTTGTCGCCGGTTTCGATTCACGACGAACAAAATCAAAACTCGTCGTTATATCTCAGTAAAGAAAAATATACCTATATCCGTTTGTTCAGTTTGGTTAAAGAAAAGGTTTTGGTTTTAAAATATCCTTACATGAGGCGTTCTTACCAAAACAAACAAAAAGTAGCCGACATAATAAAAGAAACACTTCCCGAAACAGCAGCACTTGCAGCAGCGGCCATTGTTTTGGCATCAATATTAGGAATTGTGATTGGTGTTTTTGCTGCCATTTATAAAGACACTTGGTTCGATAATACATCGCTTATGTTTGCAATAGTGTGGGTCTCCGGCCCTTCATTTTATATAGGTCTTATTCTTGCTTATGTATTTGGTCATTTGTTAAGCGATTATACTCATCTGAATTTTGTAGGAAGTTTGTACGTGATGGATGATTACGGAAATGGCGAATACCTCGAATTAAAAAATCTTATTTTACCGGCCATTACACTTGGACTCAGACCTCTCTCTATTATTATTCAGCTTACGCGAAGCTCAATGCTTGATGTGCTTTCGCAGGATTATATTCGTACCGCAAAAGCTAAAGGGCTTAGTTTTTTTATTGTGATGTTTAAACATGCACTTAAAAATGCTTTGTCGCCTGTTATTACAGCCTTGTCGGGCTCGTTTGCCGTAATGATGGCCGGATCGGTATTTGTTGAAGAGGTTTTTAATTGGAAGGGAATAGGGAAAGAAACAGTTTACGCCTTGCAGAAAGCAGATATGCCCGTAGTAATGGGTACAGTACTTGTAATTGCTGCTATATTCGTTACAATTAATACTTTGGTGGATGTTGTTTATGGGCTGATAGATCCGAGAATAAGAATTGTATAAAAAAATAGAAGCTTAATCAATAACAGTAGTTTGTGAAACAACCGATACGATTTTAAAAACAATTTTTATCAACTAACACTTTATATTCTATGCGAAAAAAAATTGTTGCCGGTAATTGGAAAATGAATAAAGATTGCGATGAAGCATTGTTGTTATTCAAAGAGATTAATTCATTGCTCCAAAATACTACGGCAAAGCAAGTTGAAGTTATTGTACTGCCATCATTTATTTTTATCCGCGATTTTGTTTCGCTTTCATTTAAAATTGCTGTGGGTGCTCAAAATTGTTCGACCGAAGATGCGGGAGCCTATACCGGCGAAGTTTCGGCCGCAATGATACGATCGGCAGGCGCATCGTATGTAATTGTTGGTCATTCCGAACGACGCTCTTATTTTTCCGAAACAAATTCAATGCTTTCAAAAAAAATAAACGCAGCTTTAAAAAATAATCTTATTCCGATTTATTGCGTTGGCGAAACGCTTAATCAGCGCAACTCAGGTAATCATTTCAAAATTATTGAACAGCAAATAACTGAAGGGCTGTTTCATTTAAACAACGAACAGTTTAAAAAAACTGTTATTGCCTACGAGCCTGTTTGGGCAATTGGTACCGGCAATACCGCTACAACAAGCCAGGCACAGGAAATGCACGCATTTATTCGTAAAGTTGTTGCCCAAAAATATGGTAATGATATGGCAAACTCATGCTCTGTTTTATATGGAGGGAGTTGCAATGCACAAAATGCAAAAGAATTGTTCGCTTGTCCAGATATTGACGGCGGGCTCATTGGCGGCGCATCACTAAAAGCAAAAGATTTTGTACAGATTGTGCAATCTTTTTAGTCGATATTTTGCAATGAAAACACTCCTTGTTATAAAAATTAAAATATTTTTTTAATCCCTCATACCGTTTTACTCCATCTTCAAAAGTATGAAGGTAAACACATTCGTATTTAATAGATTTCCATTGGCGCTCAATGAAGATACTATCAATACAAGGCTGTCCGTGTGTGTTAATGGTATCTTCTAACAGGCGGCGGCACCATTTAGCTGTCATTATATTCTCCAATTCTCTATTACATATCTTTGCAGGCAATGTTGGAAAAATATAAAGATCATTTCTCAAAAACATTTAAACTCGCTTTACCCGTTTGTTTCAGTCAGCTTGGGCACATGTTGGTAGGGGTAGCCGATGCTGCATTTGTCGGTCAAATTGGTCCGGTCGAACAAGCAGCCGTTTCGCTATCGGGTAGTTTTTATGTGCTGGTATTGGTATTTGGATTGGGCATATCGGTGGGTCTTACACCATTGGTAGCCGAGGCGGATGCACAAAAAGATATTGAAAAAAACAGGCGCTTACTAAAAAACGGATTTATTGTAAACCTGTTTACAGGAATTGTTTTATTTATTTTACTTTTTTGCGTAACCCCTTTAATGTACAATCTTAATCAATCACAAGAAGTTGTTCGTATGGCAATTCCCTTTCTTAACGTTATGATTTTTTCTATGATACCATTAGCTGTGTTTTCTACTTTTAAACAATTTGCTGAAGGCTTATCATACACCCGTGCAGCCATGGTAATAAGTTTGTCGGCCAACCTTTTGAATATTTTACTTAATTATCTTTTAGTGTTTGGTCATTGGGGATTTCAGGCAATGGGACTGATGGGTTCGTGTTGGGCAAGTTTTATTTCGAGATGCGTGATGGCTATGGCTATGTTTTTATTTGTGTTGATCGACAAAGATTTAAAACCATACTTAAAACAATTTAGCAGTATAGGATTTTCGAAAGTTGATTCAAAAAAAATAGTAGCCATTGGTATTCCTTCGGGCTTGCAATGGGTATTTGAGATAGGCACATTCAGCTTTGCCGTAATTATGATTGGATGGAT
>JADLGT010000052.1 GCA_020849195.1 Bacteroidia bacterium | reverse complement strand
TGAGTAACAAATAATGTACTGCACTTGTTGTTATTATAAAAACTATCAAAATGAGCCACAAGGCATCCAATCGAAATTGTTGTGGAGCACCGGTATTCCAAAATAGAATGGCTGCTCCAATAACTACGGCAAGCGCAAAAAGCTGCATCAAAAAACGTTTCATAAAATGGCGCTTAATTTTTTACAAAAACTCGTTGGCTAAGTTAGCCAAATCCGAACGTTCGCCTTTTTCGAGCGTAATATGAGCATATAATTTTTGTCCCTTTAAACGATCGATTAGATACGATAGCCCGTTACTTTGTGTATCAAGATAAGGGGTATCAATTTGAAAAACATCTCCTGTGAATACAATCTTAGTGTTTTCGCCTGCCCGACTAATAATTGTTTTCACCTCGTGCGGCGTAAGGTTTTGTGCTTCATCAACAATGAAAAAAACGTTAGATAAGCTTCGTCCGCGAATATAGGCTAAGGGGCAAACTACCAATTTTTCATTTTCTACCATTTCGGTAATTTGTTTAAACTCCTTTTCTTTTTCGTCGAACTGATTTTTAATGTATTTGAGGTTGTCCCAAAGCGGTTCCATGTAAGGATTAAGTTTGGATTTGATATCGCCGGGCAAATAACCAATATCCTTATTACTGAGAGGCACAACGGGACGTGCCAAATATATTTGATGGTAATTGCGGCGTTGTTCCAATGCCCCCGCAAGCGATAAAAGTGTTTTACCCGTTCCGGCAACTCCTTGCAAAGTTATCAGCCGTAATTGCGGATTTAAAATTGCGTCGAGTGCAAAAGCCTGTTCGGCGTTACGAGGGGTGATTTTATACGCCGAAACTTTTTTAACGCGCTCCAATACATTTTCAACCTGATTATAATGTGCAAGTACAGATTTCTGACCATTTTTTAAAACGTAAAAATGATTCGCAATGGGTTTATTACGTTTTAAAATAGCTGTGGGATTGCTATTCCCTTTTTCATAAATCTCATCAATCATTTCGGATTGAACCTTTTCAATAACCGATCGTCCGGTGTACATTTCATCAATGTCTTTTATCTTTCCCGTTTCGTAATCTTCGGCAATGAGGTTAAGCGATTTGGCCTTAAGACGAAGGTTAATGTCTTTTGTAACCATTATTACTTTACGGATAGGATGCTGCTCGCTGAGATAAAGAGCAGTATTTAATATACGGTGATCGGCTTTACGTTCTCCAAAAATTTTTTCGGAATCAACTTTTGCCTTTTGATTCATTTCTATTTTGAATAAGCCATGGCCTTGACCATTTATATTTACCCAATCCTGTAACGTATTTCTGCCCGATATTTTGTCTATGTATCGAATAAATTCACGTGCAGCAAAATTTTTAGTATCGTTTCCTTTTTTAAAGTTGTCTAATTCTTCGAGGACTGTTATGGGTATTACAACATCGTGTTCTTTAAAATTTTTTATCGCTTGGTGGTCGTAAAGAATTACGGATGTGTCAAGAACAAAAATTTTTTTGTCGTTACGATCGGTTGAGGACATATATCGAGTTTTAAGAGTTAGATAAAACTATAATAATGTAAAGCAGCTTTGAAAGAAAGAAATAAAAGAAATTAACAAGGATGTGTTAGGAGGTTCGGCGTCAGACGTGCTTGGAAAATAATAGTTGGGCTTAGCTATACTTAATAGATTAAATACGATTTCGCGATTGAATTTACCAAGCCCGAATTTTTAAAAAATCAGTGAAGTAGTGTGAATAATAAATTCGTTTATCTTTATGCGCTATCAATAATAAAAAACGTGAAAAATTTTTCAATTGTACTTAATGTAATTTTAATTGCTGCTGTGGGCTATTTGTATTTTCTGCATTTTTCGGGAGCTGCTCAAAAAACAATTTTGCCGGCTGCCGACTCAGTGCCTGTACATATTCCGATAACGCCAAAAGAAATTAAAGCATCAAAAATTGTATTTGTAAATGCCGATTCTTTATTCAGTAAATACGAGTATGTAAAAGATTTGCGCAAAGAGGCCGAAGCTAAACAATCTCGCCTTGAAACTATTTACCACACAAAAGCAACAAAGCTTCAACAGGATTATACCGACTTGCAGCAAAAAGCAAGTAACGGATCGCTATCGTCGGAACAGGCAAAAGTTGCCGAAGAAGATTTGATGAAACGTAAAGCGGAATTAGACGGGATGGAAAAACAATTGGGCGATCTCGCCGATGAAAATCAACGCAAAAACTTAGCTCTGCAGGAAAAGCTGAATAATTATTTAAAAGAATACAACAAAGCCGGAAATTATAATTACATCCTTGCATTTACCAATTCGGGCGGAAGTGTATTATTCGGATCGGATAGCCTTGATATTACCAAAGAAATATTAGATGGATTAAATGCACAATACAAAGCGGAGAAAGGAAGAAAAAAATAAAACACATCACGCATGCCCTCTAAACAATTATTTATTGAAAAAATACTCAAAGTAAAAGACTTTCACGAAGTATTTCGCATAGGCAACCGCCAGCAGCCCGAAATAAATGTTGGCGAACAAGAATATCTACTGCGTTACGACTTGCTTCGCGAAGAAAATGAAGAATACCTTGAAGCCTGTAAAACCGGAAACTTGACCGAAGTTGCAGATGCGCTTGGCGATCAGCTCTATATTATTTTTGGTACTATTTTACGTCATGGGTTGCAACATAAAATAGAAGAAGTGTTTGACGAAATTCACCGAAGCAACATGTCGAAACTCGATAGTAATGGTAAACCTATTTTCCGCGAAGATGGAAAAGTTTTAAAAAGCTCGAATTATTTTAAACCCGACATTAAGAAAATTTTAGGTTGAGTAATATGTTTTGATTCAACCGAGAGATTTTTTTCAACTGCTCAAATTCGACCCCAACCTTTTTTATTGCCAACAGTATCCACCCACGCATAAGCCGGACAGCTTGGGCGTTTGCCCTGTTTGTATCGTTTTTTGCTGCTCTTACTTCCGCACTTACGATAAAAAGCAATCTTTAAATTAAAGTAAATACTTCCCCCGTAAGTATCTCTTATTTTTCCGGTTACAGAACTGATTCGGTTGGTGCCAATAATAAAATTATTTCCAAACCGAAAAGCAATTCCCATTTGAGGGTATCTGAAATCAACCAACGAAACAGGAAAATCAACTTCAAAATATTTGCGTTCGTATCTTGGCGTAACGGCAAACACATCGATACGTTTAGTTTGATCGGAGATTTTAAAGCTATTTACGGCAGTTAAATTAAGGAACCAATTATTCTCGAAATTATAATCGAATTGTGCGCTTAAGGCAAATGGCAACCATGCTCTGTAGCTCGACCCCCTCACTTGTTGAACACCATTATTTACCAAATTAGTATGTATATAATTATCGGCATCTTTAAATGATTTTATTTGAGAACTGTCAAACTTAAAAGGTTGATTTTTATAATCGAACTCCTGTAATATGGCATTTTGTGTAACCTTAAATGCTCCAACATCTAAAACCGAAAACCCAATTTTATATTTATAATCAATATGCCGGCAGCCATCTGCTTTTGTATTTGGCCTGTAACCGCTTATACTTCCTAATTTTTTCTGATAATTAAATCCAATATCCATGCCCCAGCCTTTGCCTACACCCCATGCCGGTTGTGTCATGCGGTATTCGCCCTGCACCTCATTAATAGATATATCCTGCTTCTTATTATATATAAAGTCGAATTTGCTTAAAGCTACATCGGTAGCGTTGTACCCAATCAAGCGTTTTACATTTATACCCAAATCAATTGTTTCATCGTCCGTCCATTTATACATATAACCAAATGAAAAACCGGTTTCAAACCAGGTGATAGTGCTGGCGTATGCATTCTCAACAAAATGCTGACCATTGTAATCAGGGTAATTAAAATTTTTAAGCGACAACGCAAACAAC
>JADLGT010000051.1 GCA_020849195.1 Bacteroidia bacterium | reverse complement strand
TAGCATCGGAAAAAGTAAAAGTAGAATGGAAGGAAACGGACGGAAAAGATGCAGTATGGTTATTTACAAACGAATGAAGATGACAAAGCTAAGTACCAAACACCTGCTCGGAATAAAAGACCTTACCCAAGAAGACATAGAACTTATTTTTTCAACGGCAGATAATTTTAAAAATGTAATTAATCGACCAATTAAAAAAGTACCCTCGCTCCGCGATACTACCATTGCTAATCTGTTTTTCGAAAATTCCACCCGTACAAAAATATCATTCGAGTTGGCCGAAAAACGCCTGTCGGCCGATGTAATAAATTTTTCTGCTTCAGGTTCCTCAGTTGTAAAAGGAGAAACACTGATAGATACAGTAAACAACATACTTGCCATGAAGGTAGATGTGGTTGTTATGCGACATCCTAATCCCGGCGCAGCCGTATTTTTGGCAAAACATGTCAATTCGAGAATTATAAATGCAGGCGATGGCGCACACGAACATCCCACACAATCCTTGCTCGATGCCTATTCTATACGCGAGAAATTAGGCGATGTAAAAGGTAAAAAAATTTTAATAGCAGGAGATGTACTCCACTCGCGGGTTGCGCTGTCAAATATATTCTGCCTGCAAAAACTGGGAGCAGAAGTAATGCTGTGCGGTCCTCCCACACTCCTACCCAAATACATCAGCTCGCTGAATGTGAAGGTGGAATATAATTTGCGTAAGGCACTCGAATGGTGCGATGTGGCAAATATGTTGCGTATTCAACTCGAGCGACAGAATATAAAATACTTTCCGTCAATCCGCGAATATACCATGCTTTACGGAATCAATAAAAAACTTTTAGACTCACTTAAGAAAGACATTGTAATTATGCATCCGGGTCCTATTAACAGAGGTGTAGAAATTACCAGTGATGTGGCCGACTCTAAGCAATCAATTATTCTCGAACAGGTAGAAAACGGAGTGGCTGTACGCATGGCCGTTCTCTACCTGATTGCCGGACGATTCGGTGAATAAAACGAGCTTGCTGCTGAAGTAAAAATTAGTATATTTGCTCAAATTAGTTTTATGAGTTTCCAAGTAATAAAAAACGAAAAATACACCCTCATTCGGGTTGATTCCGAAAAGTTGGATACAACAGTTGCCCCATCATTAAAATCGGAGTTGGTGGTGTTGAATGCCGACGGGGTAAAACACATAATCATCGACTTAACCGAAGTTCGTTATTGCGACTCATCTGGTCTTAGTGCAATACTTGTAGCTAATCGTTTATGTAAAAACGCAACCGGCGCATTTGTTCTTACCGGTTTGCAGGAGCCTGTTAAAAAACTCATCTCTATTTCGCAGCTCGATTCCATTCTTAATATTGCCACATCCGAAAAAGACAGTATTGATATGCTTTTCGCTCAGTTGGCAAAAAATTCGCAAGGAGACGAAGGGTAAATAGCTATTCGTGATGCAGAAGTTTGAAGTAACAATACTCGGCTGCAGCTCCGCAACTCCAACCTCAAAACGAAATCCAAGCTCGCAACTGGTTAACATTGCCGAACAGTATTTTCTGATTGATTGTGGCGAAGGCACACAAATGCAACTGCGCCGATTTAAAATAAAATTTCAACGAATCAATCACATTTTTATAAGTCATTTGCATGGCGACCACTATTATGGTTTAATAGGTTTACTTTCAAGTATGCATCTGTTGGGTCGCACAGCCAATGTACACTTATATGGCCCGCCTGCATTAAAAAATATTATTGACTTGCAACTCAACTATTCCGAAACAAAACTCCACTACAACTTAATTTTTCATCCATTAAATAACACTGCCCCTCAACTTATTTTTGAAGATGAAAAAATATCCATTCAAACCATACTACTTAACCACCGCATATCCTGCACTGGCTTTTTATTTAGAGAAAAAGAAAAGCCGCGTAAAATAAGTATGGAAAAAATAACAGCTTATAAAATACCACACACAGAACTAAACAACATAAAACAAGGGAGCGATTTTGTTACAAAAGAAGGAGCTGTAATTCCCAATGAAAAAATAACTACCGCACAGCCTCTTTATTCCTACGCATATTGTTCGGATACCTGTTACGATGAAAAGGTTATTGAACAAGTAAAGAGTGTTGATGTACTTTATCATGAGGCAACATTTATGGAAGATATGCATGATCGTGCAGCCGAAACATTTCATTCGACTGCCAAACAGGCCGCTAATGTGGCTGCAAAGGCTGCTGTAAAAAAATTAATTATTGGTCACTACTCTGCCAGGTATAAAGATTTGCAACCATTACTCGCCGAAGCACAATCTGTATTTGCCAATACGGCTTTGGCTGTTGAAGGAGACAACTATTTAATTATGAGCTAACTTTCCAGTGTTAATAAAAACTACCCGATTTTATTTGGCAATAAGAGGCTTACTTTTATCTTTGTGCTGTTTATAATCGTTCTAAACAGTAAATGGCTAAAATAAATCATAAAGTACTTGTAGCAGACAGCAACTATTTAACCTGTAAAGGTCTTGGTACGCTTGTGAGTGAAATGGATGGTTTCGATTTAGTCTCTGAATCATTTGACTATAATGAATTAAGAGAGAAATTACTACTTTACTCTCCTGATGTAGTAATAATTGATTTCTCCACAGAGACCTTTACTATTGATGCATTGCTATATATCAAAAAAAACTATCCTCAAGTACAAATTATGGCAGTTACTCCTCAGATGCCGCCCGGCATTATGGCTAAAGCACTCAATAGTGGAGTAATAAGCTATATTTTGAAAGACTGTGGAAAAGAAGAAATGATAGAAGCATTAACTAAAACAGTAAAGGGCGAACGGTTTTTGTGTGGAAAAATAGTCGATTATTTGATAAATAAAAATTTGGTTTCCAACCATGCTAAAACGACTTCTTCGGTTGCTTGCGAAGGATTAAATATTACCGGACGTGAAATGGAAATAATTAAATACATAGCTGAGGGCTACTCTAATAAAGAAATAGCCAATAAATTGTGTTTAAGCACGCATACTGTAACTACGCACCGCAAAAACATCATGTCGAAACTTGAAGTAAATAATACCGCCGGTGTAGTTATGTTTGCTGTTCGCGAAAACCTACTTTCTCCAAATAAATTCCTGTTCTCCTGATTTTTTAATTGCGAGAATCAGTCCGCTATTTTTTTTGCATATTTACATCTGAAGTTATTTGCGATTAATCAAGAGAATTGCGTTACTGAATTATAATCTTCGAAACAGCGGCATGGCTTTGTTTAAGGTAAATAGTTACAAAGTAAACACCTGCATTAAGGTTTTCGTTGCTGATCAATAAATCAAATCGCTTTTCATGTATTGAAGCTAAACTGTAATTTATAAGGTGTTCGCGCCCTATGATGTCGGTTAGTGTAATTTTTATGTCGGAAGGAGTAAGCGATTCGGCACTGCTGAACGATAGATGGGCAGTTGAGTGCAAAGGATTCGGGTAAATAGTTACTTCGCTAATTGCAGTATTATTTTTTTCAGTCACCGAAAACCAATATTTAAGTCCGGGTATATGACCGGTAGAATCTGTTTTCACCAAAAATAAATTTGGTTGATTAAATCCAATTTGAGTGGAGTCGGTGCTACCACAAATAATAAAACCCTTATCGTTTGTAATGGCTATCGAATAACATTGATCGCGCCCCCCTGTTCCGTAGGTGGGACCGTCAATATAATTTCCTAAAGCGTCAGTAATAAGAAGAAAGCCGTCATCTTGCCCGCCCCCCCACGAATAACTGATACCAATAGAGGCAATATTTCCGTTTTTAAGTTCAACAATACCTTCAAGGCTATCGTAGATCGAATCTTTAATATAGCCGGTTTGTTCCCAAATTTTAACTCCGTTGTTTTGTAAACGCATCAGGTAAAAGTTAGCTTCTGTATTCGAATAGCTGTAAGTGCGTCCGCAAAAAATATAATTTCCATTCGTGCTTTCAATAATATCATTGGCAAGGTCTTCTTTACTTCCGCCATAAGTTTTTGTCCATAATGTATCGCCGGTGCTATTGGTTTTTATTATGTAGGCATCTCCATTGCTATCAGAAAAACTTTTCGTTTCTCCTGCAAGCAGGTATCCGCCGTCGGAAGTAATGCGTACTGAGTGGGCTTCATCGTCGTCAGTTCCGCCATAAGTTTTTGTCCAAAGCGTATCGCCGTTCAAATCTGTTTTTATAAGGTAAAAGTCTTCGTTTCCTTTTCCATAACTGTATGTTCCGCCTGCAACAATATATCCGCCATCGCTTGTTTGGTGAACGCTGTACGCAAAATCCCAATCGCTGCCTCCATACGTTTTGTCCCACAGTTTATTTCCATTACGGTCAATTTTTAAAAGGTAAATATCATATCCGTTTCCAACAACATTGTTGGTGTAGCCCACAATAATTAATGACGAGTCGGCTGTTTGTTCAACATATCTTGCCGCTTCAATGCTTGTTGTTCCAAAATTTTTTGTCCAAATTACAATTCCCATACTGTCTGTTTTTACAACATATATATCTGTATTTCCGAACGAAGAGTTGGCGGTTGTTCCTACGGCTACATATCCTCTGTCGAATGTTTGACGGGCACAATAACCATTGTCGGGAGTTGCATTTCCGCCGATTGATTGTTTAAAACGAATTGAGTTTGAAAAAAAATTCGTTGAACAGCAGCATAACAATAAAAGAAAAACGATTTTGCTGCTTTTTAAAATTGACAGGTAACAATGGAACAATAGCTTGTGCATCTGTAACAATCCATTATTTGCACATACGGTTTGTGATT
>JADLGT010000050.1 GCA_020849195.1 Bacteroidia bacterium | reverse complement strand
ACGCACTATCATATAAAAACAAGCCCTTTAGCCGTAAAAAATTTGTAGTCCCCCCTGACAAAGAAATTACCCTCAAACCACCAGAGTAGATGTGTTTTTAGATGTGTTCGCTGCAATGTGGGTTAAAAGGAAAATACATCCAGCAAATGATAGATGAGGATCTGAGGCAGATGAAAGATGCTGTAAATGATGATGCCATCATGGTGTTTCAGCAAAAGCAATTAGATGAAGCGAAGGCACACTTTAATTGTTTGTTGGATAGGATAATTGTGAAGTAGGGTTCGATTTTTTTCTCCTTAAATGATCGAGGTAATATGAAAATCCAATATTTATTGAAAAGAAATTACCCTTTGAGAACAGATGTTGTTGATAGCTATTTAGATTATTTCCGAACTTTAGAATGTATTCACAATCAAAGTTTCCCATGAAAGCATATTGAGTAGTAACGAAAAGACTTCCGTGTTTTAAAATTCTATGTAACTCTGTTGATATAACAAATTTAATCATGGCTTTGTTTTTTACCAGAGCAGTATCCGAAAAATAATTTTTCGATTTGTTCAGGCTTAAATTAAATGAGACTCCGTCATATTGATTTGTATGGTTTATTAAAGCACCTACCAATATATTAATGAATCGTTTTTTATTATGCCCAAACTGATAGCCGGCTTTAACTGCAAGGGCGTTGTAAGTAAACTCGCTTCGGGAACGACTTGATCCTGTTGAAGAGTCATTGAATGTAACAATAAAATTAGCGCCTTTTGAAAACCGAGACAGATTAACATCAAAAAGAAAATTATTTTTTTGTTCAACTCTGATACCAATGCCAAAATAGGGTGAAAATGAAAACGATGAACGTAATTCAAGGCCGGCAGTATGAAAATACACGGGAATTTTGGTAATTGCAACGCCGCACTCACCGTTCAGCTTCCATTTTAAGGAGTCTATAAAAGCGCATTCGGCTTTAGCCGGTGCAAAGCTTAGAATATATATTAGCGGTAGTAACTTTCTAATTGTCAAGTTATAAAGTCAAGAAAAGCACTTTCAAAGTATTTTCAACCGTTGAAACACTATTTACGAATCTGTATGTCCCCTGAATTTGAGCAGAAAGAGAATTCAAACCTTTTGATCCCTGATATATTGTTCTTTAGCAATTCCGGATTTTAGAGAACCCAAATTTGATATGCTTCTTTTTTCGTTTTACACCTATCCTTTAAATTTCATTAACTTCACTATGTTTATTAATGCCGAAATTTATCCCGTGCATAGTATAATCCCAAATTTTTCAATTGAATGTGCAAAATCAGGTATTAACCAAAAATTAGTTCAAGCAATTTTCCAGTGCAGTATCGTAAATATGACGAGCTTCGACCACAGTAAGAACTATCTCATTATCAATTTTAAATTCCGAAGAAGTAACAAATCCCAATTTCAAAAACTTTGCATCAAGGTCTTTTAAAAGTTGGATAAGATCGGCTTCGCGTTCTTTTTTTACCGATACCACAACTCGGCTCTGCGATTCACCGAAAAGGAAGGCGTCCTTACGCACATTTTTATCGGTAAAAATTTCAAAGCCTAACTTGTTATACATAGCGCTTTCGGCGAGGGTTACAAACAAACCTCCATCCGATACGTCGTGCGCCGACTCGATAAGCTTGGCTTTAATAGATACCTTCACCGCTTGTTGTACATTATGTTCCTCGTCGATATTAAAATATGGAGCAGCTGTGTTTTTTAGTTTATGATACGAATAAACATATTCAGACGAAGAAATATCGTTTTTAGGTTCTCCAATCAAGTAAATTAAATCGCCCTCATTTTTAAAGTCAAGCGTCATTCTATTTGTTTTATCGGGCAGTATGCCTAACATACCTATTGTGGGTGTTGGAAACACAGGCCCCTCGAACGACGATTGATTATAAAAACTAACGTTGCCACCGGTTACCGGTGTTTGAAATTTTGTACATGCCATAGCCATCCCTTTTATTGCCCCCACAAATTGCCAATACACTTCAGGGTTATATGGATTGCCAAAATTAAGGCAGTTAGTAACAGCGCGCGGCTCACCTCCGCTACATACAATATTGCGCGCCGCTTCCGAAACAGCAATAGCGCAACCTATTTCAGGATTAGCATTTACGTAACGTGCATTGCAATCTACTTTAAGTGCTAAAGCTTTCTGCGTTCCTTTAATATTTACAATGGCCGCATCTGATGGCGCATTTGTAGTCATGTTAACCGTGCCAACCATTGAGTCGTATTGATTATATACCCAGCGCTTCGATGCGATATTCGGATGACTTAATAAGTGTTTAATAACCGGAATAATATCTTTTGGTTCTTCGACTTGATTGATAGAAAAATTTTGTGCTTCCGAAAAGTAAGCAGGTTCTTTGTACTCGCGTTTATACACAGGCGCTCCACCGCCAAGTACAAGCGATTCGGCAGGCACATCGGCTACTAACTCTTTACCCATAAAATACCGGAGCCGGTCGCCCGAAGTAACCTCTCCAATCTGTACACAGTTTAAATCCCATTTATCAAATACTTTTTTAATTTCTTTTTCCTTTCCCTTTTTTATTATTACCAACATACGCTCCTGCGATTCGGATAATAAAATTTCCCAGTCTTTCATATTGTTTTGACGTGTAGGTACGCGGTCGAGCCATATCTTCATGCCATGTTTTCCTTTCGCGCTCATTTCGGAAGTGGAACAGGTCATACCTGCCGCACCCATGTCTTGCATACCCACAACTGCCCCTGTTTTAATCACTTCAAGCGTAGCTTCTAAAAGCAGTTTCTCTTGAAATGGGTCGCCCACCTGCACTGCAGGCAAATCTTTTGCCGAATCTTCGGTAATGTCTTTCGATGCAAACGCAGCTCCGTGTATTCCGTCTTTACCCGTTGACGAGCCAACAATAAACACAGGATTACCTACACCCAACGATATAGCCGAAACTGTTTCTCCGGCTTTTACAATTCCAACGCTCATTGCATTTACCAATGGATTGGTATTGTAACATTCATCAAAAAAAACTTCGCCGCCAACTGTCGGTACACCAAATGCGTTACCATAATCGCCTATTCCTTTTACTACGCCTTTTATCAGCCATTTTGTTTTGTCTAATGTCAAATCGCCAAACCGCAAAGAGTTTAGTTGAGCTATTGGTCGGGCACCCATTGTAAAAATATCGCGGTTAATCCCACCAACACCGGTCGCTGCGCCCTGATAGGGTTCGAGTGCCGAAGGGTGGTTGTGCGATTCTATTTTAAAAGCACATCCCAATCCATCGCCAATATCAACAAGCCCTGCATTTTCTTCTCCTGCTTTAGCTAACATGTGCGGACCATCCTTAGGTAAAGTTTTTAGCCAAAGAATTGAATTTTTGTAGGAACAATGTTCGCTCCACATTACCGAATAAATACTTAACTCGGTAAAATTAGGCGTGCGCCCAAGTAGCTGTTTTATCTTGTCAAACTCTTCTGGCAGCAGCCCGAGTTTTTTTGCAGTTTCAACTGTTGTAAGTTCATCGTTTGCTGTAGTCATCATCGCATGATAGTTTATGTTACCTCCTCAGCGGAAGAATAAGGAGCTAAAGTACGCAACCGAAAATAAGTACATGTAAAAAAACACATCAGAACTTTTCAACATTCAGCCGAATTAGCCTATAAAATCGTTAAATGAGGTACTTTTGCGCTTTAGCGTGTAAATTATGTGTTATTTATTGTGTTTGGCCTACATCTGTTTTTTTATTTTCCTTATTCGGAAAATGAATTTTTTCAGGCTGCCGGGTATTTCTTTCAAGTTTATTTGTACAATTTTTATTTTGAAAATTGCTGCAGGCACATGTATGTGGTACATTTATGCTTACCACTATTCCGACCGCTCAACAGCCGATATTTTTAAATATTTCGATGACAGCAAAGTCCTGTTCGATGCCTTGTTCACATCGCCCCCCGATTTTTTTAAAATGCTGTTTGGTATAAGCAATAACACGTCTCATTTCGCACAGTATTACGATCAAATGAATAACTGGTATAACAAATACAACAGCAATCTGTATAATGATAGCCATTCTATTATTCGTATCAACGCATTTATGCGTTTATTCTCAATAGGATGCTACCATGTTCACACTGTATTTATAAGTTTTATGACCTTATGCGGACTCGCCGGAACGTACCATTTTTTTAATGATGGATTAAAGGACAAGCCAAGGGTTTTAGCAATTATTCTATTTCTTATAACGTCTGTTTTATTTTGGACTTCGGGGGTGGTGAAAGAAGCTGTT
>JADLGT010000049.1 GCA_020849195.1 Bacteroidia bacterium | reverse complement strand
TTGGAATAAAAAATTTTTATGGCGACTTGCCACATAGCATTAATAAATGGATAAAAAAATATGAAAACTCAAAACTTAAAACTATAGGTTTGATGGTGAGTGCTGCACCTGATTTTCAGCATAATAAACAATTAGCCATTTTATCCAAGCAACAAGAGAGATACTGCTTTAAAATCAACCAAAGTAATTTACTAACCTTCGCAGTGTATTTCGCTGTTCGACATTGTATTGAAGCAACTTGGTTAAACGATCGCGATCAGTTTTTGTATCCTAATAAAGACTGGCAATACGACAACGAATTTCGAAACGATTGTTTGGCTTATACTCTTTTCAGTAACAACATTCAAAGTAAATTTGGAACAAATCATTGGATACCGTTTACCGAGCAAGAAGTAAATGCAAGAGAAAAATTTGAGAGCAATTTTATGACGGATTTTATAAGCGGAAAACAAAAGCCACCAAGTAAATCGGGCTTCACAATAAATATGGTATTTGAACCTGATGTTCCCTATAATAAGATGCCATTACAATTTTCGGATGAAGCCACTGCCGTTTTCGATACGGGCCGCGAACTTTGGAAGTATTATCACAAACAACCCAAGTGCAATGCTAATGCTTCGCTTTACGATATTAGAGAGTTTTTTCAAGGCAGAAACGAAACAGGAAAAATGAACAATAAAAGTTTGGACGAAACGTATATGAATTTAATTAGTAAGCTTAGAGATAAATTAAACCGGCTTGCCGAAAAAATAGAACCTAAGGTTTACGAATACGAATTTTTAAAACAATGACAAGTAAAAAAATACTTCCTTCCAAAGGAAAAATACTTATTGCCGAACCTTTTATGAAAGATCCGTATTTCAAACGTTCTGTTGTTATACTTGCCGATCATAACGAGCAAGGATCGTTCGGATTTATGCTAAACAAAACCATAGAGTTAAAAATAGCTGATGCTGTTACAGGGTTTCCGGAATATAAAGGAGAATTGTATTTGGGTGGACCCGTTGCATCTGATCAACTTTTTTACATTCACACACTTGGCGAAGGCCTCCCTAAAAGCATAGAAATAACAAAAGGTTTGTGGTGGGGTGGCGATTTTAAAAAATTAACAACATTGATAAAGAATGGAAGTGTAAAACAAGATGCCATTCGTTTTTTTATAGGTTATGCCGGCTGGGATCCCGAACAGTTGAAGAGTGAGATGAAAGAAAAATCGTGGATTGTTGCCGAACCTAAGTTGGATGTAATAATGAACCCCAATACCACCGGCTTGTGGCCTAAAGTACTAAAATCGCTTGGCAGCGATTATGCAATGATGGCCAACTATCCGGTCGATCCTCAACTTAACTGATTGAAATAGAATTTTACCCGCGATATATTGCTATAATGCCGGCACAATTTCAATTGTCGTGTCCAACTTTGTGCAATTTCTTTACCATTGTGGGGCTTTTTATACCACAAGTTTTCACCAAGCCTTGGTCTATATTATAACGTAGATTTTGGGTACCACCCTATAGGTATTCAGAAAGGTTTTGAAAATTCACTTGCATTGTCTCGGTTAAAGCTTTCATAAAATTCCTTAAGCGGAAATCCCATCACATTAAAATAGGAGCCTTCGATGTGTGTAATAAAATGCTTTCCTGTTTCGGTATGCACACTGCGACTGCTATCAATTTTGTTCAATCCGGATTTACCAATGGCTGCCAAAAAAGCACTTTCTTCAGCCGAACAAGGAGGCGAATCTGTTCGCATACACTCTTGAGCGCCATAAGATCCTGCCTTATCAAAAGGTTTGAAATTTAAAACATAGTATTCAATTTCTTTCAGAGCTAATTTTCTGAAGTAAACTTTTGATGCCGAATAAAATGTCGTGATTTTGTTTTTCGATCGAAGACAAACACCCGTAAAAACTTCATGTATATTGTCCGACAGCAGTTGCAACATTTGTACAGCTTCGGTATTGTTTTTCGGTTTGTTTAACACCCGATTGTTTATCCACACAATTGTATCGGCAGTAATTACTATGCTATTGTTTTTGAGAAGTGGGGTATAAGCATTTGCTTTTTTCTCACATAAGTAGAGTGGTATGTGCTGTGCTTTTAACTCAGGCGGGAACGATTCATCCACATCTTGCACCCGAATTTCAAAATCCAATCCTAATTCTTTAAGTAAATACTGCCTGCGCGGCGATTGAGATGCAAGAATAAAATGATAGTTTGAAAAATTAGGACTAACAGACATCAGGAGGGCATGAAACTGTAATAGATAAGTAAGGTATATAATATACCTGTAAGCATTACTAGTTTACTTAATGTGTCGGGTAGTTTGAAATCTTGCGGAACTTTTGCCCTTAACAACAGGTAAATAATAAACGCCATTGGCAGTTGAACAAAAATGGTCATGTACCAAAAAGAAAGTGTAGCACCTGTGCGGTGTTGTCCTAGCTGAACATAGCCTATTACAAGCATAATAACAAACGATAGAAAACAGGAAAGATTGCGGGCGGTATCAATTCCAAGCACAATGGGAAGAGTACGGCAACCGAATGGTTGGTCGCCATCCATGTCTTCAATGTCTTTTATAATTTCTCTTGTTAGATTAATTAGAAATGCTAGCACGGAGAAGCCCGTTATAAAATTAAATATGGCTTTGAAATTTACTTCAAAAGGAGCTTGAGTTAATACTTTAAATTTATTGGCTGCCAAATGTAGCTCGTACAATCCGGGAACAAGGGG
>JADLGT010000048.1 GCA_020849195.1 Bacteroidia bacterium | reverse complement strand
GTCGGGCTATTACTTTCAGTGGTATCTGAATGGTTATCCCATTTACTTGGCAGAAAATCCGTACTATGTTATTACTCAACCCGGAACATATATGGTAAATATCAGCGACCATACTGAAACCGGATGCTCGGGCACATCAGCTCCATTCCCGGTGTACACTACAGGAATTGCCGGTACCTCAAACCAAGAATTTAAAATTAACATTATGCCTAATCCCAATAATGGTCAATTTAGGTTATATGTTGATACCGAAAAGAAGTCGCCGGTTGTTTGGGAGTTGTATGATATGCTTGGTAAACAGGTATATTCAGGTCAAAAAGTGATAGCAGGGTCAGATATAATTGAAATAGATATTACCCGTTACCCCAAAGGGTTATACCTGCTGAATGTACGTAACTTACAACACTCAACAACTATAAGGGTTGTAAGTCAGTAACTTGCGTATCGCCTTAACTTCAAGAGGGGAAAACAATTGTTTTCCCCTCTTTTTGTCGCCTTAATTTTTTTATTAGCTACATCAAATACTCTTTGAAATATGGCGATAAGAAAGTACATTAGTAAAAGAAAAAAACTTAATCTAAAAACTATATACAATGGCAACAAAATCTAAAAAAAAACCGGCCAAAAAACCTGCAAAGAAAAAAGCCGTGAAAAAATCAATTAAGAAAAAAACAGCGAAAAAATCTGCGAAGAAAATCGCAAAAAAAACTGTGAAGGCTAAGAGAAAACCTTTGCCAAAAGCCAAGACAAAAACTGTTAAAAAGGCTGTTAAAAAAACAATTAGGAAAAGAATAAATAAAGCGACTCCTGTATTTAAAACCTCAAATACACCAACTGAAAAAATTGCAATGTTTGAAGAAACATCAATACAACGTGCCGATTTATTTCAGCCCGAACTGGTAGAACAAACGGATGTGTTTACTTCGGAAGTTGACAATATTGATAGAGATACAATGTTTGAATTAACGGACGAATCGCCTGAAGAAGAATCAGAGGGAGCGTAAATTACACCTCTGTTTCTTCAACCGATGGAATTGCTTCAACAGCTTTTATTTCGGGAATAGCTCGTTTAATGGTTTCTTCGATTCCGGCTTTGAGTGTCATCATGCTCATGGAGCAGCTGCGACAAGCCCCAAGAAGTTTTAGTTTAACTGTCATATCGCCGGTAACTTCAACCAACGACACGTTTCCACCGTCGGCCTCTAAGTAAGGACGAATTTGGTTTAAAGCATCTTCTATGCGTATGTTAATATCGGGTGTTGTATTCATGTGTTGTAAATTTACAAAAAATAAATCTCATCAAATTTACGCATGTGCAACTAATTCATTATTAGTAATTGCAATTTGTTGAGCCACAGTTTTAGCCAGTTCAATAAAGGCTATTGCTTGCGGAGTATTTTCTTGTAACACTACCGGCCGACCGGCATCTCCTGCCTCGCAAATGCTTTGTACAAGCGGGATTTGGCCAAGTACAGGAATTTTGAGTTTTGCAGCTAAATTTTGCACACCGTTTTTTCCGAAAATATAATATTTATTTTCAGGGAGTTCGGCAGGAGTAAAATAGGCCATGTTTTCAACTATGCCCAACAACGGGATGTTTACATTCGGAAGTTTAAACATACTGATACCGCGTTGAGTGTCGGACAATGCTACTTGCTGAGGAGTGCTTACTATTACTGCACCGGTTATAGGTACTGATGTTGCAATTGACAAATGTATATCGCCGGTACCAGGCGGCAAGTCAATGATAAGATAGTCCAACTCTCCCCAAACAGTTTTGTTGACAATTTCGCCTAATGCTTTGCTAGCCATTGGTCCGCGCCAGGGTACAGCTTGATCGGGAGCTGCCATAAACCCAATTGAGTTTAGCTTTACACCGTAGCTTTCAACCGGAATCATTTTATTTTCGCCATCAATATTTTTTACCGGAGGTCGTTCGGTTGTAACGTCGAACATAATAGGGATTGATGGTCCGTAAATATCGGCATCAATGAGTCCTACTTTAGCCCCTTGTTTTACAAGCGCAACAGCCAAATTAGCTGCCACTGTTGATTTGCCAACGCCTCCTTTTCCGGAGGTAACAGCAATAATATTTTTTACGCCGGGCAAAGCGACTTTATCTTTACGACGTGAAGTAACATCGGCATCCATTTTAACATTTACATTGGCTTCTTTATCTACAAAATGTAGAACGGCATTTACACTGGCTTTATGTATTAAATCTTTCATTGGGCAGGCAGGGGTAGTTAGCATAACCGTAAATGAAACATTTTTTCCCTCAACAACTAAGTTGCGAACCATACCAAGTGTTACAATATCTTTTTTCAGATCGGGGTCGTCAACATTGCGTAGTGCGGATAGCACTTGTTCGGTAGTAATAGGCATAATAAAAAGAATTAATTTGAGTAAGCAAAAGTACAAAAAATAGGCTGCATGTGTAAACAGAAAAATGGGTGCTTTTTCTATTACCGGTTAGAAGCTGTTTAACACTTCGCGAATAAGCGGATACGTATTCTTTATTGCGCTTCTCATTTCCTTTACATTCATCCAACGCGCATCGGTTATGTTTTCTTCCAGCTGGGGAGTAAGTTTTAAATTCTTTCCGGTAAAATACATTTCAAACCAAAAAGTTTTTTTTAGTACATGTATTTCATTCAACAAATAGGTATGATAAGTAACAGGAAGCTCCTTACTAATTTCGATTTCGTGTAGTCCGCACTCTTCTTGTACTTCACGAATTGCAGCGACTTTAACCGTTTCGTTTTTTTCTATTTTGCCTTTGGGCAAATCCCATCGTTTATGCCTGAATATTAGCAGCAACTCACCCTTATTATTTTTCACAACTCCACCGGCAGCAGAAACTAGTTTGAAAATAGAGGAGTAGTCGTTCCAAAGCTGTTTTAAATCGGGATGAAATACATACAGGTTGTTGATGGTTTCGTCCGACAGGAAGAATTCATATTCTTTTTTAAGTTGTTGTTTGCCGGAATAATTTAAAAGTCGATTGGTATTTTTTTCGACAAACAAACTTTTATTATCGATAAGGCAAAGACATTTGTCATTTGAAAAGATTTTATACACCTGTGTAAATTATTTATTTTTTGATATGTAAGGATTAACTATATTCGTTGAATGATAAAGAACGAGGAACCTGCGCTTAAAATTGCCGAATTTTTACTTCAAATCAAAGCGATAAAATTACAGCCGAACAAGCCATTTACATGGGCATCGGGATGGAAGTCGCCTATTTATTGCGATAACCGAAAAACACTTTCGTACCCAAAGGTGCGTACCAGTATACGCCAATTATTTGTAGATATTATTACCGCCGAATTTGGGAAGCCCGACGTTATAGCCGGTGTAGCTACGGGAGGTATTGCGCAAGGCGCACTAGTGGCGCAGGAAATGGGTTTACCTTTTGTTTATATACGATCGGAAGCTAAAGCACATGGTTTGGGAAATGTGATTGAAGGAGTTGTTGAAGCCGGCCAATCGGTTGTGGTAATAGAAGATTTAATTTCAACCGGCGGCAGTAGTTTAAAAGCTGTGGAGGCACTGCGAAAAGAAAATTGTACAGTTAAAGGGCTCGTTTCTATTTTTACTTACAATTTTAAAATGGCCGACGATGCGTTTAAAAAAGCGAAGTGCAAAGCCGTATCGTTGTGCAGTTACGATGTTCTGTTGAAACAAGCACTTAAATCAAAATACATATCCGAAAAAGATTTGGCTGCACTTGAAAGTTGGCGCGAAAACCCTGCCGAATGGAGTGCAGAATTGAAAACCGTTAAATAGCTTCCGTTTTTTTATTTCGCAAATCAAAACAAAAATCCGAAATTTTAGATGACACGAATAGAAAGTAATAAAACTGAGATTGAAAATACAGCAGAGAATGTTTATACTTACCTCAGCAACTTCAACAACTTTCAGAAGTTAATGCCTTCGCAGGTTACCAACTGGAGTTCTACCGAAACAGAATGTTCGTTCACCATCAGTGGTATGGCTACTATTGGTATGCAAATAGTAGAAAAGATCCCACATTCATATATTAAAATTTCTTCTCACGGAAAAGTGCCATTTGATTTTATTCTTCATGTAAATATTTCCGCCGATGGCGCTAAATCAATAGTGCAATTAGTGTTCGAGGCCGAACTTAATCCAATGATTAAAATGATGGTGGAAAAACCGCTTACTAATTTCTTCAACCTTTTAGCCGAAAAGATGAAAGAGATAAAGTAGGATGAAGGGAGATTTAAGCCAAGATTTACAATCAATTATAATTCCTGAAAATTTAAACTGATAGTTCTGTAAACAGCTTTTCCCATCTTGCATCCAAGCAGAGATAAAGCCTCCTTGCAACCCTAAAACAACGGGATGAGTGGCTTTGGCATCGTTAAACGTTGACCATTGGTAGAAATGTTTTTATTTTTAGAGGCAGTACCACTGCTGTTGAGATCGGCTAATTTTGGCGAACCACATTAAAAACGGAAAATTACTTTAATTTGGGTGGTATTACACAAACAGGTATGGACTCCATTTTATGACGGTTGGCCTTGTTGAAACGGGAGTAAATATCAAGTACTGTTTTTTGTCGTTCAGTTAATTTATTTTCACTGCTTTTGTTTTCAATAAATTTCATTGCCCACTCCAGCTCATCGTAAGTGGCACCAATTTGATCTTCATCGCTGCGTCCATCTGCCCACAAGCCATCAGTTGGCTTGGCAATTAAAATAGAATTTACAACTCCCAAGTCCTTGCATAAGGCATATACCTCTGATTTAACGAGATCGGCAATGGGGCTTATGTCAACACCTCCATCTCCATACTTAGTAAAAAAACCAACGCCAAAATCTTCTACTTTATTTCCGGTTCCTGCTACCAACAATTTCTTATTTCCGGCAAAAGCATAAAGTGTAAGCATTCGCAAGCGGGCACGGGTCTTGGCCATGGTGAGCCAATCTCCTACCTCCACAGGAAAAGTAGATTCAATTTTTTCAAACACTCCGGCAAGATTCACTTCGTGAGAAGTTACATTAGCAAAATTTTTTCTCAGCCAGTTAATGTGCTCAACAGCTCTGTCGTATTCGGCTTTGTGTTGGCGTATGGGCATATTGAGGCATAGTGTAGGAAGGTCGGTTTTGGCGCAAAGAGTAGAAGTAAGTGCCGAATCAATACCACCGGAAATGCCCACAACAAAACCCATAGTTTTTGATTGTATGGAGTAATTCTTGAGCCAATTTGTAATGTGTTCTATTACGAGTTTATTTTTCATAGCTCGAAATTACAAATAAAAAATCCCGGCTGAAATGCCAGGATTTTTTGAAAATAAATTATTGCTTAAAACAAAATACCAATAGTAAACGAAACACCTTTCGATTTAAGAACGGGATTCGTTTTTCCGTTCGAGTCTTTGTTTTTTAACAAGTTGGTGAATCCATTATCGAATGTAACAAAACCAACCAAAGAAGTGTTCCCGCTTAAATTGTATTCAAGCCCGGCTCCAATCAACAAGGATTCGCGAATTGGGAACAAATTGTCTTTTTTCGTGTCCGAGCCCGAAGTGGTTACAGTTCCTATTGTTGTTGTCCATGAATTTTTTGTACTTAATGCAATACCCGTACCCAAACCAAACTGACCAAAATATTTAATCATTCCTATTTCGTTCGTTTTCATTTTCAGAAAAACGGGGAGTTGCAAATATTGGATATGTGATGTTGTTGTACTGCTTGCAGTGAAGGAACCTGCCGTAACATCTTTTTTTGTTTTTGCCCCGGCAGCAACAACATCAAGTCCGGTTACAATATAATAGTTATCGGTAAGACCAAACTCAAGCATTGCACCGTAGCTAAAGCCGAAAAGAGAACCGCCATTTTTGGTCGAATCGTCGGCAGAGGTTAACCAATATACACTTGGGACAGCCTTTAAACCAAAATGAATGTTTTTTTGAGCCATCGAACTAATGCATATTCCTGTAGCAGCAATAACAGTAAAAATTATTTTAGTTGTTTTGCCAATCGAAATGTTTAATGTATTCATAGGTAGATTTTTATAATTTTGGTAAACTTTTATAGTATAGCAATAATAATGATTTTTTTCACACAATGACAAACCGAGGATTACTTATTTTTTTATTGCCCTTTTTAATGGCCTGTTCGCACAACAGGTTAGATATAGATGTGTCGGGAGTAAACATAGATGAAGTTAAAATTGACCGTTTGGAAGAAGATTTATTTACTGCCAATCCTGTTACCATTGAATTACATCAGCGTCTTGAAAAAAAATATGGAACAATTTATAACAGTTTTCTTACTATTATAAATGGCACTTGGATATCCGACTCCGCGTCGGTTAAGGGCTTGAATTTGTTTACGCGCGATTCGGCTATGCGCGAAGCGTATAACGATTGTAAAAAAATATTCCCAAATACAAATTGGATTGTACCACAACTATCCAATGTGTTTAAACACTTTAAGCATTATTTTCCTAAACGCAATCAGCCACGCGTAATCACATATATGTCCGGTTTTAATTATTCCCTTTTGGCTCAAGACTCCACATTTGGATTGGGCTTGGAAATGTATCTTGGCAAAGAAAATAAATTCTATACCATGCTTCAATTTCCGAAGTATAAAACAATAAAGATGAGTAAAGAG
>JADLGT010000047.1 GCA_020849195.1 Bacteroidia bacterium | reverse complement strand
TATGCGAAATGTGCCGGTTGATTTGCTGGTTGATTACGCCGCCGAAGATGCGGATATTACATTTCAATTAAAAAAAAAATTTGAGCCCATGCTTCAGCAGGCACATGTGGCTAAATTGTTCGAAGAGGTGGAAGTGCCGCTTATACAGGTTTTATCGGATATGGAATCGGAAGGCATTCGGCTCGACACGCATACATTGAAACAAATTTCTACAAATCTTGAAAAAGATATTGTTGATGTTGAAAGCCAAATACAAAAACAAGCAGGAACATCGTTTAACATTTCTTCGCCCAAACAAGTTGGAGAAATTTTATTTGATGTATTGAAAATTACAGATAAGCCGAAAAAAACTAAAACGGGACAATACGCAACAGGAGAAGATATATTAATCAAGTTGGTGAACAAGCATGAAATAGTAGGAAAAATACTTGACTACCGCGAATTGGTTAAATTAAAAAACACTTATGTTGATTCATTACCTACGCTTGTAAACCCCCGCACAGGCCGAATTCACACAACCTATAATCAGGTTGTTGCGGTAACCGGGCGGCTTAGTTCCGACAATCCAAATCTGCAGAACATTCCTATTCGCACCGAACGCGGCAGAGAAATTCGTAAAGCTTTTATTCCACGATCCGAACAATACACCTTGTTGTCGGCCGATTATTCGCAAATCGAATTACGGATTATGGCCGAGTTGAGCAAAGATCCGGCAATGATTGAGGCTTTTAACAGCGGTCAAGATATTCATGCAGCAACTGCAGCTAAAGTTTACACTGTTGAACTAAATGCTGTAACCGGCGATATGCGAAGAAATGCGAAGATGGTCAACTTTGGTATTATTTACGGCATCTCTGCTTTCGGGTTGTCCGAACGTTTATCCATTCCACGGAAAGAAGCGGCAGCTATCATCGAAAATTATTTTCAAAAATACCCGCTTGTAAAAGACTATATGGATTTAAGTATTGAAAACGCCCGCCAAAAAGGCTATGTTGAAACTATACTCGGCCGTCGCCGATATCTGCGCGATATAAATTCGGGAAACGCAACCGTTCGCGGTTTTGCCGAACGAAATGCCATTAACGCACCTATACAGGGTTCGGCTGCCGACATGATTAAAATTGCAATGATAAATATTCATAAAGATTTTATTTCTAAAAAAATGCGTTCAAAAATGCTGCTTCAGGTACACGATGAATTGGTGTTTGATGTACATAAGGATGAACTGGAAATTGTGAAGCCTATTATTGAACACCGCATGAAAACAGCACTTTTAATGGCTGTTCCTATTGAGATAGGAATGGGTACAGGAAGCAATTGGCTTGATGCCCATTAGTAATTAATATAATACCTCCCAAAATTATATTTTTGGGTAAACCCTATATTAGTGAAACTTTATAAAATCTAATACGTACAAAGTATAAAAAGGATAGTCATGAACACTAAATTATACCCCTTTTGGCAATTAAGGGTGCGGCATTTGTTAATGATATTAATGTGTGCGGGACTTAATGTTGTATATGCGCAAACGGTTACTGTTGATGCGGTTTCTTCTGCACAATCGGTGGGTGCTGTAACTACTCTTACATGGAGCCACACCACTACCACAAGTTATAATAACACTGTATTAGTAGTTTCCATTTCAACACATGGTTCAAATAATTTGGCCTCATCAGTAACATATAACGGACAAGCGCTTACTAACAAGGAGAAGGCCATGCCGACAACCCCGAAAATAATTTATGCGATGAGTTGGCTGTTGCGGCCGCAACGGGACATCACTTATTGGTGGATGGCGGGTATGTTAACAGTACAGTATGAGTGTTTCAATTTTTGATGGCGTGGGTTATAACAAGTATTGAAAACAGTTTGCGGAGCTAATGACAGCAAAGCTACTGTCCTTGTATGTTTGAGAGAACAATTCCGGCACCACAGGTTTTTTATGGGCATTCCATTTAAATTCCATTGCAAATAGTTTTCCGCCCTTTTCCTCTATCAGGTCAATCTCGTTTTGCTGGTAAGTTCTCCAAAAATAATAATTCACTTTGTTATCCTGCTGTTGGTTGTATTTCATTCGCTCGCAAACGCAAAAATTTTCCCATAAAGCGCCTGCATCAGTACGATTGCTTAACGTATTATAATTTTGAATAATACTGTTGCGGATACCCAGATCGTAAAAATAAAACTTATTACTTCTTGCAAGTTCATTGCGTAGATTCCGACTGAAAGACCCAAGCCGGAAAATCACAAATGACTGTTCAAGAAGAAGGATATAGCGTTGCACCGTTTCTACCGAAAGCTTTAAAAGTCCTGCCAGTTCACGAAAGGAGACTTCGTTTCCAAGTTGCAAAGCCAATGCTTTAAGAAGGCTCATCAGAACATCTGTGTTTTTAATGCGTTCGAACATCAGAACATCTCTATAAAGGTAATCTGTTGCAAGCTCATCCAAAAGTGTGATTTTTTCCTTTTCACTATGATCCACAATTCCCGGGTACATACCAAAACGCAATAGCCCTTCAATCTTTTCTTTTAATTGGATACGGGTGTGTTTTTGAGCTAATTCGGAGAGCGACAATGTATAGAGGTTTAATTTGATGTTACGTCCGGTAAGTGGTTCGGTGATCTCATTGGCAAGATCAAAGCTGCTGGAGCCTGTAGCCACCAATTGTATATCAGCATGTGTATCAACCAATAGTTTTAACGAATGGCCAATATTTTTTACCTTTTGTGCTTCATCAAGTACTACCAGACGTACCTTCCCAAAATAAGATATCATGTGTTCCGGATTGCCTGATTGAAGTATTTCCCTCACATGCATTTGCTCGCAATTCAAATACAGGCCATCCCGTCCATATTTTTCTAACAGCGATCTTACCAGGGTGGTTTTACCTACCTGCCTTGCACCATAAACAATTATTACTTTTTTTTTGAAAAGCCATTTTTGCATTTTACTAAAAACAAAGCGATTGTAGTTGTACGGCTGCATAGGCTGTCTATCTGTATACGACAAATATAATTAAATTTGTCGAATTAACACGACAAATTATTTATTTTGATTAACTTAAAATTTCTTGGTTTTTTTGAGCCAGGAAACACACTTTTTGCAGGATATAACAGAGCAGCCATATTAAAAAATAGTAACGAAGCCTGCCCGTCGGGCAGGTCAAGCAGAAATCAAAAAGGCGTATAACGCACATTTGAAATAAAATTTAAACATGCTCTGATTAAAACACTTTTTTAAGCTGCTCTTAATCAATGGATTAGCCCCCCCCCCTTAAATTCCCTGTTTTTTTTCACTTTTAATGTAACCCTAGTGGCATTAAAAAGGTATAAATACTAAATTTGCCCCAAAGATGGATAAATACTACAATATTGGTGTTATGAAAGGGTCTTTAAATAGCGGATGGAGACTTTGTAAAAGTTTTACTTTTTTCATTTTCTGTTTTTGTATTAGTGTAACACAAATTTTGAAAGCTCAGGTTACTGTTGATGCGGTTTCCTCTGCACAAACAGCCGCTGCTTCTACAACGCTCTCATGGAGCCACACCACAACAAGTTCTCAAAATAACAGATTGTTGATTGTAACTGTGCAAGCTGATGGCAGTAATACTGTTTCAGGAATCACCTATGGAGGAACGGCTTTAACCTTAGGAAAAGCTAAGCAACAAGGCACTAACATAGATGCGGAAATTTGGTATTTAATGAACCCTGCAAGTGGCACCAACAACGTTACGATAACACATAGTGCTTCTAAAAATCTCATAGGCGGATCGATAACTTTTTACAATGTTAATCAGTCGGGAACTTTTGGAACATTTGTTGCTGCTGCCGCAAACGCAGGAAGCCCAACAGGTGTTAACACTTCGAGCACTTTCCCAACTGCAAACGACCTGATAGTGGATGCGGTTGCTACACTTACAAAAGCTGCAACCGTTGGAGGGGCACAAACTCAAAGATGGAATCGCACACAAACAGCAGGATTTACTTCGGGAGCTACCTCAACGCTTCCAGGCAGCGGCGCTTCGCAAACTATGCAATGGACATATGCGGCGGGGTCAGATAAGTGGGCGGCAGTATGCGTTCCTATATTTAATTGTACGCCTCCTGCAGCAGGGGGTACGGCAAGCTTAACAACAACTCCCATAAACGAGGGCGACGCAGCCCAGTTGAACTTGTCTGGACACACTTCTTCCGGAACAACTGTGCAGTGGCAATCCTCTACAGATAATGTAACATTCACTGATATTTCAGGAGGTACGGGCACGCCCTATACTACCTCGCCTATAGCTTTTGAAGGCACCTACTATTATAGAGCAAGGGTTTATGATAATACCACGCTTTGTTTCGTTTATTCAACTACTACCACTTTAACCGTTAATAGCAGCAAATGTTCAATAACAGGCACCTCCGTTTTCGGTGCCGGAGCCGTAACAATAGGTGGCGAAACAAAGTACGTTGCTAACGACAACATACTGATCGGAAATGTGACTATGAATGACGCAGCGTCTGCCTTTCGCATTAACGATGTTTGCGCAGGATCCGTTAAAGGCAGTTGGACCGGAAAGTTCGCTGCCGACCCAACAGCCGGGTCACAAATATATGTTTATGGATCGATCAATAACTCAACTGGTTGGACAATTGGAGGAGGAGGAGCTGTATTCAATATTTATTCAACGGGAAGCATTACCATTAATAGCTTGAACATTAACGGGGCTGGAAATTATACATTTAATAATTATGGTACAATTAGCACCACAGGTGATTTTAAACTTACAGGAAACGGAAGGCTAACAATAAACAATTACGGAACTATTACTATTGGCGGAACTTACAATTCTAACACCAATGGTGTTATAATTTTAAACAATTACAGCACCGGTATTTTTAATGTAAATAATATTCTGTTAAATGGTACAGGGGGAGGAACAATAACCAATTACGGAAAGATTAATGTTACTCAAGATTTCACAATTAATGGAGGCTCTGGTTTTGTGATTATTAATAATGATCGTATAAACTGTCGCGATTTTACCGCAAATGGGAGTGGTGGCAGTATTACCAATAACAACATTATTGATTGCAGCAGAGACTTTACGTTAAGCGGATCAATTCCGTACTACATGGGTTCAGGATCTTTAACTAACGTAGGCAATAATTTTTTGAATAACGGAACCGCGGGCATTACGGGCCCTTATTCGGGCAACTGCGCTGCTTTTAAGGTGGCCGGAAATACAAATAATAACTCAGGTACAATTTCTGCTGCAAATTCCAGTAGAGTTGATGTATGCGATGCCGGACATCCGGCAGGAGGAATGGATAGTCCAGGTACTGCAAATTCAACGACTTTTTGTGTATGTACATACGCCTTAGATAAACTTCCGATTGATTTATTGTTTTTTAAGGCAGAAAAAATAAGAGAAAATCGTGTGGGTTTGCGATATATGTGTAACTCAAGTAGTTCCGGAAGCGGAGGAATTAGTCTTACAAATGGCGCTAATAATACCATTGCAGCTCCTGTAATTACATCTGCAAATGCTACAACTGTTGTTGGCACGTGCCCATCAGGAGATAGTGTAGAAGTTTATCTAGATGATATTTGTTCGAAAACAGAAGGGAGATATTATGCTGCAAAAGCATTGGCTTCCGGTGTAAATTGGACTGCAACCGGAACATTTAATGGCTGCGTTACAGCTATTGCAAGTACTCCGTCAGTTCCACGGTATTCTTCCATTTTTTCAAACTGTGTTTCCACCGGTGTATTGCCCATTGAACTACTCAGCTTTACCGCACGTCTTAACCAAGGAAAAACGGATCTGAATTGGGTAACCGCCACCGAAACCAATAACGATTATTTTACCATTGAGCGATCGGCCAATGGTATCGATTTTGAAATTGTAACTAACGTTAAAGGTGCCGGTACAAGCGCATCGAAATTATATTATACCAGCGTTGACGAAAGCCCGCTTCAGGGAACTTCTTATTATCGTTTGGTACAAACCGATTACGACGGCAAATTTTCGTATTCTAATATTGTAGCAGTCAATAATAAAATTTCATCCGGTCCGCTTATTTATCCTAATCCTTCAAGCGGAGGTTTAGTAAATATTAAAATGAATGGCGTTGAAGAGAGCGAAGTGCTGGTAGTGTTA
>JADLGT010000046.1 GCA_020849195.1 Bacteroidia bacterium | reverse complement strand
CTCGGGCACAACACCACCGTACTGCCGGTGTATTTTTTGTCCCGATACAACATTGGAAAGAAGTTTACCTCCTTGTATGAGTGCTGCCGCTGTATCGTCGCAAGAAGATTCAATACCTAAAATAAAAATATCGGCACTTGTTTTGCTCATTGCATTTTAATAAAATGTCGGTGGGGGATTAAAAGCCGTTTGTTTAACTTTGTAAATACTTCTAAAGTTATCAAAAAAATATTCAAAATAACGCTGTACGTATTATTAACGTTATTGTTGCTGTTAACGACCGCAGTACGACTCCTTCGTTCGCCTAAGGTTCAAACACTATTGACTCATAAGATAGCCTCTTATTATTCACAAAAACTTCACACGGAAGTACGAGTAGGCGAGGTGGATATAGCTTTTTTCAAAAAATTAGTGTTGCGCGATGTGTACGTACAAGATTTACATAAAGACACTTTGCTTTTTTTCAATGAGCTGAAACTTGATATTTCCGATTTAGATTTTGACAAACACGATTTGATGGTTTCGGAAATAGAGTTGGTTAATCCCAAAGTAAAATTGATACGTTACGCCGGCGAACCCGATTTTAATTTTCAGTTTCTTGTTTCTGCTTTTACAAATGCGGATACGCTTAAAGCCGATACTGCAAGCGCAACGTGGAATTTAAAGTGCACCGGCATAAAACTTAGCAATGTTTTTTTTATTTACCGAGATCAGAACGACACCTCTGCTACAACCGGAATGAATTACTGGGATTTACAATGCAAAAACGTAAATGGAAACATTCGCGATATTCATTTTAATAAAGACACTGTTTATTTTAACATTGAAAAATTAACAGCTCACGAGAAATGCGGATTTATTCTTAGCAGCCTTGATGCCAACTCAAGCCTATCGCCAAAAGCAATTGTAATGAATAACCTAATGATAAAAACACCCGGAAGTAGAATAAAAGGGAGCTATTCGATGAGCTATAATACATTCAGCGATTTTATTGACTATAACAATAAAGTTATAATGAAAGCCGACCTCGACAGCACATGGGTGGTCATGAACGACATTGCCTATTTTGCACCGCCTCTTAAAGGCATTAATCAAACTTTATTTGTTTCGGGACAAGTAAATGGAACTGTAAGTTCTTTGAAATGTAAAAAGATGAAAATCGGGATGGGTTCTGCTACGCATTTTGATGGCAATATTGAATTAACGGGCTTGCCGAATGTTGATGAGTTTATAATGAACATAGATGCTAAAAAAATAACAACGATAAAAGCAGACATTGAACTACTTCCAACCTATCCCTTCGAAAAGGGCGAAGCATTAAAAGTTCCTTCCAACATAAGCACACTTGGTACAATTTCTTTTAGAGGAAACTTTACCGGTTATTTAAACGATTTTGTTGCATATGGTGTGTTTAATACTGCTCTTGGAAGTTTTTCATCCGACCTGTCTATGAAAGAAGGCATAGATACGAAACGAATGTTTTACAAAGGGAAATTAAAATCATCAGGATTCGACATTGGTAAATTTCTTGAAGTAAAACAGGTTGGCGTACTTGCGCTCGATGCTGATATTGATGGAAGCGGTCTTCAGACTGATAAAGTTGATGCGCACGTAAAAGGAAACATTTCTCGTTTCGATGCGATGAACTACAGCTATAAAAATATTAATGTGGAAGCAAGGCTTGCAAAAAAAGTATTCGATGGTTCACTTGCTTTAAATGATGATAATGCAAAATTGAAATTTTCAGGCACTGTCGATTTCAGCAAAAAACTTCCACTATTAAATTTTAATGCCGACTTAAAACAAGCCGACTTAAAAACGCTGCACATCATTGAAGCCGACTCATCAACTGTTGTGTCATCAACTCTTGATTTTAAAATGCAGGGCAATTCAATCGACAATGTAACCGGTTTTGCCAATCTCAATAACACATACGTTAAAGTAGGGACACAACAGTACAATTTCAAAAATTTTAATTTGTCGGCTATTGACGAAGGACAGAATAAACACTTGAAAATTAATTCCGATTTTATTGACTGCGATGTGCAGGGGAAATACACGCTGAAAGACCTTGGCACTTCTTTCGAAAATAGTTTGAGTTATATACTTCCGGCCTATTTCAGTTCGAAACATTTAAAAACCCCTTCCAATCAACAATTTGATGTAAAAGCAAAGCTGGGGCATAGCGACGATTTTACAAAATTGTTTTTCCCTAAAATAGAAATTGCAAACGGAACCACACTTTCCGGAAAATTTAATTCGCCAACCGATCAGTTTTCAATTACGCTCGAATCGCCGCATATAAAACTATATGGAAATAAGTTGGATAACGTAACATTCAGTTCTATTGTTGAAAACAAAAAAATGAATTTGAATTTTTCGTCGTCGGTTTTGGGAATTACCGACAGCCTGCTTTTAAAAAATTTCGATATTACATCCATAACACAAAACGACTCAGCCTCCTTAAATGTAAAGTGGGACAATAAGTCGCTACCGGCCTATAAAGCCGACATCAAAGCGAAAGCGATCTTTACATCAACTCCCGAAATTAGATTCAACTTTCTGCCTTCCGAAATTATTATTACCGATTCGGTTTGGGCGATTAACTCTGCCAATCAAATTATTATTGACACTTCTTGTTTTTACGTACATAACATGGAGTTTAGCAATCACCATCAACTTATTAAAGTAAGTGGTAATTCATCACGCTTTTCTAACGATAGCATGGTTATTTCTCTTACTACGTTTAACCTGGCTAACCTCAATAAGTTTACAGAAGCTGCCGGCCTTAAACTTAAAGGTATTGTTGATGGAAAAACAACAGTATCCGGAATTTATTCTACGCCAATGATTATCAGCAATACAAGTTTTAAAGATTTTAAAATAAATAACGAATCGTTTGGCAATGGCTATGTTAAAACAATATGGGATAGTGATAAAGATGCGCTTGCACTTGACGGCTTATTCAGCAAAGATATTTTACCCAATATTCTTTTTTCGGGATATTACTATCCGAAAAAAAATAACGACATCAATATGACACTTACGCTCAATTCACTTAGTCTCGATTTGCTTAAACCCTACGTGAAAGATTATTGTAAAGATTTTTTAGGACAGTTCTCGGGTACTATTGCTGTTAAAGGCCCCATTGCCAAACCAGAACTGACGGGCATTTTACATGTTGATGCTCAAAAAATTAATGTTGATTATTTAGGTACTTGGTATTCGTTCAAACACGATATTATTATTCAGCCTAATTCGTTTGGTGTAGAAAATATGACGGTGTATGATCAGATATATGAACAAAATAAAAAAAATAATTCTATATCTGAAAAAGATAGAATTTTAGGGGCGGGTACGGCAAACATTACCGGAAAAGTTTACCACGATAATTTTAAAAATTTCCAACTCGACTTCGACATAACTCCCCAAAAATTAATGGTGTTGAATACCAACGAAGAACAAAATAATTTGTATTACGGACAGGCTTATGTTACCGGACCCTACATCAATATATCGGGCTATGTAAACAATCTTATTCTTATTGAAGCCAGCGTTAAAACCGACAAAGTAAACATTGCTAAAAAGAGCGGTAAAACAAAACTGTATATACCTCTTTCGGGAACAGCCGAAGTTTCGCAAAATAATTTTATCACTTTCGTGAGCCACGACACAACTAATTCGAAGAAAAATAAATACAAAGTTGATTTAAGCGGCATTCAACTCAATTTCGATCTTGACGTAACTCCTGATGCCGAAGTGCAAATGATATTCGATCAGAAGGTAGGCGATGTGATTAAAGCCATGGGCTCCGGAACGGTGAATATGGAAATTAATACACTCGGAAAATTTAATATGTATGGAAATTATACGGTTGAAAGCGGCGACTACCTGTTTACACTTCAAAATGTAATTAATAAACGATTTGATGTAGAGCAGGGGGGAACCATTAAGTGGAGCGGCGATCCGTACGATGCCGATATAAACCTTAGTGCCGCCTATAAATTGCGAACCTCCTTAAGTCCTTTATTCCCGGGCGACTCTACCGGCACCTACAAGCGCCGATACCCTGTTGATTGCAAAATGATTTTGTCGAATAAATTGATGTCGCCCGACATAGCTTTTGATATTGATTTGCCAACGGTAAACGAAGGTACACGACGTGATGTGCGTAACATGGTAAACAATGATTTGGAAATGAACAGGCAGGTGTTTTCGCTAATGGTATTGGGCAGTTTTGTTACTCCTCAATCGCTCGCCGGCAATGGCGAAACGGGCAATGCCGGAAAAGCTGCATCAAGCGAACTGTTATCGAATCAGTTGAGCAATATGCTTTCTAAAATTAGTAAAGACTTTGACCTTGGCGTGAAGTACAGAGCTGGAGATAAAGTGAGCAACGAGGAATTGCAATTGGCCTTATCTACTCAATTATTTAATAATCGAATGAGCATTGATGGCAACTTTGGCGTTTCGTCGCGTGTGGCACAAACTACCAATACACTAGTTGGCGATGTAAATATTGAATACAAACTTACCGATGATGGCAAGATGCGTGTAAAAGCATTTAATCGTACCAACGACAATGCTATCGTTAATCTTAGCTCGCCCTACACACAGGGAATTGGTGTATTTTACCGCGAAGAATTTAACACCGTTGGCGAACTTTATAAATATTACCTAAGTAAAATGCGAGGCAAGAAAAAAAACTGAACTGACTTAAAGATAGATAGTGCATTAGAAGCGTAACGTAAAACGCAAAGTAGCCTGTCTTTTCAGAGAGGTATCCGAGTTAATCCTGTTTCAATCAGTTAAGCTGAGGATCTGCCGGGTAGTTGCCCATCGTCTTAGCCCTCTAAACAGTCAGACAATTCATTTTTTCTTATCGAAATCAATTACAACGGGCGTTGCTATACATATTGAGGAATAAGTACCGATAACAATTCCTATCAACAATGCGAATGAAAAACCTTTTATGGTGGTTCCGCCGAACAGAAAAATTGACAACAACACAAAAAAGATGGTTAACGAAGTTAGTATTGTACGGCTTAGTGTACTGTTAAGTGCATAATTGATTACCGTATTTTTTTCGTTATCGTCTAAATCCAATTTGTTTTTTTCGGTAAGGTATTCGCGTATGCGGTCGAACACAACCACCGTATCGGTCATGGAGTAACTCATTACCGTTAATATAGCTGCAATAAAATGTTGGTCTATTTCGAGTGCGAACGGAAGGATCCCATCGAAAATGGTGTAACACGAAAGTACAATAAGCACATCGTGAAACAAAGCCACCACAGAGCCAAGTCCGTATTGCCATTTTTTAAATCGAATAAAAATAAATACAAACATGATTAAACAGGAAAACAGTACTGCCCATACAGCTTTGTTTTGAATATCGCGCGAAACGGTTTCTCCTACTTTAATCGAACTCATTATTTCATACTTAACATTAAGCTTGTCCAATCCTTCTTTTAATTTAGCTTCCACTTGTGCTTCTGCATTCTCGTTATCGTCATCAATCATGTAGGTGGTAGTAATTTTTAACTGCGATCCTTCACCATACGTTTTTACTTCCGGTGGCATTCCGAATGTTTCGGTAAGTGTCTGGCGTATGTTTTCGGTTTCTTTTTCATTGGCCAAACGCACTACGTAAGTACGCCCACCTTTAAAATCAACCCCCATGCTAAATCCCTGATGTTTGAAATAAAAAATAATGCCCAGTAAAATTATAGTTCCGGAAAATAAGTAGTAATATTTTCGTTTGTTTACAAAATCAATATTTATATTTTTAAAAGCGTGGGCTGTAAATTTATTGGAGAAAGTTATTTCGGAATTTCTTTTCAACATACCATCGAAAATAATTCTAGTTATAAAAATAGCCGAGAATAACGAGGTTAGAATTCCAATAATAAGTGTTGTAGCAAAGCCTTGTATGGGACCAGTTCCAAACACAAACAGAATAATACCAAGCAATAAAGTGGTAACATTCGAGTCGATAATAGACGACATGGCATTTTTAAAACCTTCTTTAATTGCAAGTCCTGTTCCTTTTCCGCTGTTCTGTTCTTCACGTACACGTTCAAAAATAAGAATGTTGGCATCAACCGACATACCAATGGTAAGCACTATACCTGCTATGCCGGGCAGGGTAAGCACAGCTCCCATCGAGGCCAAAATTCCCATTACAAAAAATACGTTCGCAAAAAGGGCTATATCGGCAACCCATCCGGCTTTGCTGTAATAAAAGCCCATGAAAAGCAGTACCACCAACAGTGCTATGATAAACGATTGTAATCCCGAATGAATTGCCTCTTGTCCTAAAGTCGGACCAACTGTTTCTTCAGCCACAATGCGTGCAGGCGCCGGCAGCTTCCCGGCTTTTAATACGTTTATAAGGTCGTCGGCTTCTTTAACGCTGAAGTTTCCGGTGATGGTCGAAGAACCACCGGCTATTTCGCTTTGTACAGTAGGGAATGAATAAACACTATTGTCAAGAACGATGGCAATACTTTTTCCGATATTTTCTTTTGTTAATCGTTTCCATACTGCAGCAGCTTCCGAAGTCATGCTCATTGCTATTTGCGGGGTGCCCGAACCTGTTTGTTCGAATTGTTTACGGGCATCGGTTATAATATCGCCATACAAGGGGGCTTTGCCATCGCGGCTGTTAATTTTTATGGCCACCAGTTGCATGGTGGTTCCTTCTTTATCAATGGGTTTAAAAGTCCACAAGAATTTAACTTTGGGTGGAAAAATTTTTCTGATTTTTTCATCTTTTAAAAAGCCCATTACTTTTCCGGTGTCATTTAT
>JADLGT010000045.1 GCA_020849195.1 Bacteroidia bacterium | reverse complement strand
GTTGCTGAAAGATAACATTGCCGGTAAGTAATTCATCGTATTCGTTCCACTTATCTTTTATTTGTTGAATTACTTTTTTAACCCCGGGAATAAAATTCGGATGCAGATCGTACATCACTCCGCCCGGAACCATAAAATTTTGTGTTAAGCGCGTTCCGCATGTTTCCTCAATAATATCGTTAATGGCTTCACGTTCGCGGAAGGCGTAAAAGAAAGGAGTTACTGCACCTAAATCTAAACCCATACAAGCCCACCATAACTGATGGGAAGCGAGCCGGGTAAGTTCGGCAAGTAAAACACGAATGGCTTTTGCGCGTGGAGTTGCTTCAACAGCCATCGCTTTTTCTACTGCAAGCGCACAAGCCTGATTGTTGATGTGTGCAGAGAGATAATCCATTCGGCTGGTAGTTAAAATAAACTGCCGGTATGATAAGCTTTCGCACATTTTCTCCACCGAACGATGAATGTAACCTAAATGCGGTTCAATATTCAGTATTGTTTCGCCATCTAACCAAATTTTGAGATGCAATACACCATGGGTTGCAGGATGCTGCGGGCCCATGTTAATTACAAATTCTCCTTCTTTAGTTATATAATCCTGTTCGGTAAGCATTACAATTTTATCATGTTTTCGTCAGTGTAATTTTTCCGTAATGGAAATCCCGGCCAGTTTTCATCTAAAAACAATCGTCGGAGATTGGGGTGATTTAAAAATTTAACTCCGAATAAATCAAATATTTCATCTTCGTTGAGTTCCGCTGTTTTCCATAGATGATTTGCAGTTTCAATTTGCGGATGAGTGATATCATCAATTTTAGCTTTTACAACTACACAATGTTGGTGTTTATACGAACGAAGATGATAACTCAGTATTAAATGCGTTTTCCAATCGACGCAGGTTTCACAAAACAAATAATCGAAATCCAGCTCTTTATTGTTTTTAAGGGCATTAAGCAAAACGGGTTGTTCTGAAGCATTGATTAAAACCTGAATGAACTCACCGGTTTCATCGTAAGATGCAGAAGGAATAATTTCGCTGATTTTTATTTTTAATTCTTCGTTCGTCACTTTATTTTTCGGCAGATTTTCTGAAATACGCTTCGTGTTTAATTTTTTCCTGTAAAGTAATCATGGCGTGCAATAAAGCCTCAGGCCGTGGAGGACAGCCGGGGACAAAAACATCGACCGGAATAATATGGTCAACTCCTTTTACAACGGAATAAGTATTATAAAAAAACGGACCTCCTGAAATAGTACAGGCGCCCATGGCTATTACATATTTTGGTTCAGGCATTTGATCATATAATCTTTTTAATACCGGAGCCATTTTCATTACGATAGTTCCTGCAACGATGATCAGGTCGGCCTGACGCGGAGTAGCACGCGCCACTTCAAACCCGAAACGAGACCAATCATATTTAGCGTCTGCAGCCGACATCATTTCAATTGCACAACAGCTGGTACCGAAAATCAGTGGCCACAATGAATTGGAACGCGCCCAGTTGATTACATCATCTAATTTTGTTACTAAAAAACCGCCGTCGGGACTTTCGTGCATTTGCCCCGGGAAAACTAATTTTCCGGGTTTATCATTTGTTATGCCCATTTCAATGCTCCTTTCCTCCATGCATATAAGAAACCCATAAATAAAATGAACATAAACACAATAATTTCAACGAAAGCAACTATGCCCACTTCTTTAACCACAACAGCCCAAGGATACATAAAAACAAGTTCAACATCAAATACCAGGAAGATTAATGCAAATAAATAATATCCTACGTTAAACTGGATAAATGAAGTTCCGATGGTATCAATACCGCATTCGTAAGGGAGGCCTTTCGAAGTATTATGAGAAGTTTTGGCAAGAGCTTTAGAGAGAAGAATTCCGGCACCGGCGAAAGCAATTCCGCATAAGGTGCAAAGTAAGAGTGCCGCTGAACCCATAAAAATTATTTGTTTCAAATATATCTATTAAAACTAAGCCCACAAATTTTAAAATGACAAAAATCATTGACAATTTATCACGAATTATGGGCTGAGATAAATCAGTTTTTAGTTTTTAAATGAATGATAAAAAATAAATTAACAGTTAATTAATTACTCTTATTTCCTCATTAATAAGCAAATAAACAAAGGGTTATGTGTTTTTGGGAATAACCGAAATGCGTCCGGTGATTTGTGAATATATTGCTGATAAAATTCAGGCGATAAACATCTCAAATTTAATGGTAAAATGCTTGTAATTATCCAATGAATTTGCCTATCTTGTGGCGGCTAAAAAATAAAAGCTACACAATTTTTTCGTTCTGAATCCTGATGTTTTTCTATGTTGCATTTGGATTTTTCTTTGATAATGTACATCAGTTAAAAATGAAAAAATTAAGTTTACTAATTGTATTAAAAAAATGAATATGGAAACACTTAAAAAAGACAACGCTCAGAAAACAGTTTTAGAATCAGAGAGCATCGTTGTGCGTTTTTCGGGTGACTCGGGAGACGGTATGCAATTAACAGGCATGCAGTTTACCGATACCGCCGCGCTTTTAGGCAACGACCTCAATACATTTCCGGATTATCCGGCCGAAATCAGAGCCCCAATAGGAACTGTTGCGGGAGTTTCAGGTTTTCAGGTTCATTTTGGAAGTAAAGAAATTTTTACTCCAGGTGATCAGTACGATGTTTTGGTTGCCATGAATGCCGCTGCTTTAAAAGTGGATTTGCACCGGGTGAAAAAAGGTGGAGTAATTATTACGAATATAACCGGATTTGACAAAAAGAATCTGGGTTTGGCTAATTATCCCGAAGGAGTAAATCCTTTAGAAGAT
>JADLGT010000044.1 GCA_020849195.1 Bacteroidia bacterium | reverse complement strand
CAGCAAAAGATGCAGCCGAAAAAGCTAAGACAGCCAAAGAAAAAGAATTGAACGACAAATACACCGCAGCTATTACCAAAGCCGATGGAGCATTTGCCGGAAAAAATTACGATGCCGCCAAAGCCGCGTATAACGAAGCACTCGGAATAAAGCCGACAGAAAAATATCCGAAAGATAAACTTGCTGAAATAGATAAAGCGCTTGCCGATATGGCAGCAAATGATGCAGCCGATAAAGTTAAAGCGACCAAAGAAAAAGAGTTGAACGAGAAGTATGCTTCTGCAATTGCAAAGGGGGACAAATTATTTACTACAAAAGATTATTTTGCCGCTAAAGCAGCCTACAATGAAGCGGCTTCGTTGAAATTAAATGAAGAATACCCTAAAACAAAACTTGCTGAAATAGATAAGCTCCTTGCTGATGCCGCTGATAAAGAGGCTTCGGAAAAACAAAAAGCAGCTAAAGAAAAGGAACTTAACGAAAAATATTCGCTTGCCATTAGCCGTGGCAACAAAGCCTTGTCATCAAAAGATTTTGATAATGCAAAATCGGCTTACAATGAAGCCCTTGCTTACAAACCTATGGAGCAGCTTCCTAAAGACAAATTAGCTGAAATTCAAAAAATGCTTACAGCCGCCGATGCCGAAAAAATTGCCGCAGCTAAAGAGAAAGATGTGAATGATAAATATAATGCTTCTATTAAAAAGGGAGATGAGGCGCTAACTGCAAAAGATTATACCAATGCAAAAGCTGCCTATAATGAAGCAATTGGCTTGAAATCATTCGAAAAATATCCGAAAGATAAATTGCTTGAAATAGAAAAAATTTTGAACGATATGGCTGCAAAAGAAGCCCTTCTTAACGCAAAAAAATCTGCTGCAAAAGAAATTGACGAAAAATATGCCGATGCAATAGGCCGCGCCGACAAAGCATTGGAGGCTAAATCTTATACAACAGCACAAGCCATCTATAGTGAGGCATTAGGAATAAAACCTTCAGAAAAATATCCGAAAGATAAAATGATGGAGATAGAGCGTTTGTTGGATGAGCAGAGTGCAAAAAATGCCGAAAAAGAAAAACAGGAAAAATATAAATCTTTTATCGAAAAAGGAGATCGGCAATTTGCATCAAAAGAATATAGCGCGGCCAAATTACTTTACCAAAAAGCCTTAGCTCTCAAATCGTCGGAAAAATATCCGAAAGACAAGCTTGCAGAGATAGAAGAGATACAAGGAAAATTGAAAAATGTATTGTCGGCCTCCACTTCCGGTGTCGCTTCATCAAAGAATGAATCTATTGAACCTCCAAAAGATAATGATCCCTTAAAAAAGCAAGAATATATTAATGCTCTTGTGCTTAAATATCCGCAAGGTGTTACTGAAGAACAATTTATCGAAGGTAATTGTAAAATACTTCGCCGAATTGTTGTTAAGGGTAACAATGCGGCTACGTATAAAAAAAGTATTTGGGGCTGGGGAGGTGTCTTTTATTTTAAAGACGACATGTCAATTACAGAGGCCACATTTAATTCAGAAACAGAATAGCCCTACTTTCGCCTCCCCCTATTTTTATTTCTAAAATTTCTAATCGGTGGGTTATGCTGGTTTTTTTCGGGATTATATTCGGGGCCAACACCCAACTCTTCGGGCAAGGGTAATTTTTTTATTTCACTTCCTATTAAATCTTCTATCCGTTTGAATTTTCGCTGATCGGCAAGGTTAATAAATGTAAGCGCTACGCCGGTTGATTCCGCTCGTGCGGTACGACCAACACGATGTATATAATCTTCGGCATCGCCGGGCACATCGTAATTAATAACAAGCCCAATACCGTCAATGTCAATTCCGCGCGACAATACATCGGTGGCCACAATGGTTTGCAATTTTCGGTTTTTAAAATCGAGTAATACTTCATTACGGCGATCCTGTTCGAGATCGGAATGTATGGCGGCAATATTAAATTGTAATTTGAGCAATTCTTTTTCCAAACGCTTTACATTTTCTTTTGTAGATGAAAAAATAATTACACTGCTCAACGTTTTTCCTTTTAACAGGCTTTTAAGTAATTCATTTTTTTGTGTATCGTAAACTACGTATGCTCCTTGAACTACGCCATCGGCCGGTTTCGACAGAGCAATGTTAATTTGATCGGGATGAGTTAGAATACGTTTAGCCAACTCACGTATTTTTGGAGGCATAGTAGCCGCAAACAAAAGTGTTTGGCGCAGCTTTGGTACATAGCTGATTATTTTGTTTATGTCTTGACTGAAACCCATGTCAAGCATACGATCGGCTTCGTCTAATACAAGGTGTTGCAACTTTTCCATTCTCACATAACCCATATTTAAATGCGATATCAATCTTCCCGGTGTAGCAATAATAATATTGGCACCTTGTGTAAGCGCTTTCTTTTCCTGCTCAAACGAAAAGCCGTCGTTTCCGCCATATATAGCAATTGAACTAACCGGCGCAAAGTAAGCAAAACCTTGAAGGGCTTCATCAATTTGTATAGCCAACTCACGTGTGGGCGCAATAATGAGTGTATTGATAAATTCGGAATGGGTTTTACATAATTTATTTATAATGGGTAGGAGGTAAGCTGCCGTTTTTCCGGTACCTGTTTGTGCGCAGGCAATTATATCTCTATTGTTTAAAATAACAGGAATGGCTTTCTCCTGAATAGGAGTGGGCTTATCAAAGTTCATCGAACTTAATCCCTCGGCTAGCTCTTGCTCAAAATGAAAATCGTTGAATGTCAAAATAAATTTTTATCTGTTGGTAAAATACTTCGGTATTTTTTTAAGCTAATTCACAAAGGTATGTAGAAAAGTTTTGGTAAGATGTAGTAGAGCAAAAAAGAAAAAGCTCAAAGGTTGTGTGTGAAATCTGCCAACGATGTTTTTAATCACGCTGAGATCGTGATCAACACAATAAAAGTTTAGCGGGAAAATGAACAAATCCCGTAAAAAACTTAAAACACATTTGTTACCCCTTGGCGCGGATATGGCAGCGCGAGCTTTGTGTGCAGGGTATCCGCTCCCTACCTCTCGCACCTCTCATTTATTTACCGTAAATTAGAAGCAAACAAATTTTAAATGAAAACCACCCTCAGTGTTTTTATTTCAATAGCCCTTATGCTTACAGGTTTAAACGCTTGTAAAAAAGATGCCACCACTACCGTAAGCGGGCGTGTAACCGATGCCACCACAGGTGTTGCTGTACCCAACGCTACTGTTTACATACAGCGACGGAACACAAGTTGCTTTAGTTGCAATGCCGGCACCTTTGCCAGTGTAAAAGCCGATTCAAAGGGCAACTTTGTTTATTCGTTTGAAGCCGATAAAGATTTTTCCTACTCTATTGCCGCCGAAGCAAACAATTATTTTAGCAATAAACCCTCAGGCGGCATTGGCATTGACAGTTATAAAAAAAACAGCCTGCTTGTACCCCTGCAGCCAATCGCCTGGCTGAAATTGCATGTTAAAAATACCGCACCGTTTGAT
>JADLGT010000043.1 GCA_020849195.1 Bacteroidia bacterium | reverse complement strand
TAAAGCGATTTTAAAAATTTGATTAGTGCGGCTCTCTCGCCTTGAGAAAGATTATTGAACTTAGTTACACTTGCGGCAGCTTCGCCACCATGTAGCGCAATAGCTTCTTCTATGCTATGTGCCCTGCCATCGTGCATCAAAAAATATTGCCCGCCCTGCGAGCTTGGAGCAAGTCCTAAGCCCCAAAGTGGAGTAGTTCTCCATTCAAAAGTTTGTGCACTTCCTTCTGTATAGTGGTCATCTAATGCAGGTCCCATATCGTGAAGCAATAAATCGGTAAAGGGGTGAAATGTTTTATTGGAAAGCGCTTCAACAGGAGAGTAACCGGTTTGTAATGTTTGCTTATGGCAGTTTTCGCAACCGGTTTGTATAAAAATAGTTTTTCCGTTTATTACCTCGGCATCCGATTGATTTCGTTGCAAAGGAGTGCGTAATGTTTTCAAATAAAAAACAACAGCATTTACACTTTGATCGGTTATGTCAGGATCGGCTGTTGCAACAGGGGCTAAACCTTCTTTATAGTTAAATGGATTTTGCGACATGTAGGTAGTTGTAATGCCCATGTCCTGATTAAATGCAGTTACCGTTTGTTGATGTAAATTATAGGTGCTTGCCTTTCTTCCAAATCGGCAAATATATTTTCCATTTTGTGTTGTTGCATTTGGGGATGGAACAACAAAATCAGGAATTTTATTCCAATTAGGTACGCCGGAAACGCCATCGCCGTTAGCATCATTCGGGTCTGCCATGGAAAGAATATCGGCATCGGATACAAGTTCTAAAAACCCAACTCCTGCAACAATGGGTGCAGTAAATTTAGACGAAGTTGCTGTATCGGGCAGTTGTTCGGGTGCATGACCGGGTAGTGCACGATTTTGAATTTGAGGAGCACCGAATGACATGAATTTATTTCCATTCGTATCGTTTTGTCCGAAGCGTGTTAAAATGGTAAACAGATGTCCTCGATTATCGCCGGAATGGCAACTAACGCAAGAGTTAGAAACAAAAAGAGGTCCTAAGCCGGTTTCGGTTATATAGACTTCATCAAACTCTTCATCGCCTGCATTAAACAAACGATTTTGGCTGTATGTTAACCCATCGAGCGGAGCGTCCAATATAGAGTCCGCCTCAGGAGCTTTAGGTTCAAGTTTAGTACAAGCTTCAAATACTACAAAAAGACTTGAAGAGGAAAATAAAAACAGTAGAAATTTGTTCTCCATAAGAGGTAGTGAAATTGGCGACTAATGTATGCAAAAAATGTTGTTTAGACTAATTCTAAACAATGCCTCAAATAGGGTATTTTTTAACTAAGCGTAGGAAGATCGAGATTTTGCAGTTGAGTTTAAAAAATCTCCACAAAGGTCAGTAGAACTAACTGTTCAACGGGGTGAACCCTTCTGCCTGTCGCAGGATGGGATGTTACGCCAAAAGATTGTCACATTTCGTGTTTCACTACTATTACAAGATCAGTGAAAAAAATGAAGAAAGTATGGGCTTGGTTTGTCTTACAATATTGTTTTTCGAACTTGACAGCTTATCTTGATGGTCAGATTAAGTCTAAACGATTACAAGTAATCTCTGATTAATTGATTACTATCTTCTTTGTATAATTTGCATCCGTTGATGTTGTAATAGTTATAAAATAAAATCCTTTTTGCAAATTAGAAACATCTATTTTATTATTTGCATAATTCACTTCAACTAACTGCCCTAAACAATTACTTAGCCTAAGGGCTCGAATAGGTACATTTGTATTAATATTTATTGTTTCGTCGGCAGGGTTCGGATAAAAAGAAAATGGTTCTGCTTTATCCTTTTCATTAACCCCGGTAGTAACACAAACTAATTTGTTGATATAATCCCAAAGTTTATTATCAAAAGTAGAAAGCGCAAAAGTAACGCCATCAGCCGAATTGCCTTGTCGTATAACAACCATATTTGTACTGGGCACTACATAAATTTTCTGATCATTTTTGCCTAAGCCTGCAAACATATCGGGCGGACAGTTTGGAACAAGCGGTCCGGTTAAAACTAATTGAATGCCCGGATTCATGTACGTTGGTTTGCCATTTAGCCACCACAAGTAGCCGTATGATTTATTAAACGTTTGCGATGTATTGGTCATGTTTTTAAAATACACCGAATCTTTCAAAATGGTATCGGTGTTCCAAATTCCTTTATTCAAAATAAGTAAGCCAAAACGAGCCATGTCTCTAGCCTTGCTATAATAAACTTGCTGAAACCACAAGCCGTTCATGCCAATATGCGACTCGAGCCAATTATCAGTCACTTGATTATAACTCATTCCGGCAGGAATACTTATTACACTCTGTAATTTTTTATATGCTCCCGAATGATAGGCCCAACGTGTACCGGCATCAACCAAATAATTTAAACATGCTTTTGCTGTATCATCGGAAGAACATGGCAGTGGAGGAGATTCGTCTAAGCCGCTAGTCATTGTCAACAAGTTCTTTACAGTTATTAAATTTTCTTTTGCAAGAGGTGCCGAAGTCCATCCACTGCCAATATATTGTGACACCTTGTTATTTATGTCAATTAACCCTTTTTGTTGTGCAACACCTGCTAAAAAACCGGTAAGACTTTTTCCGGCTGATGCCCAATAATGAACGGAGTCTTTGGAATAGGTTCCAAAATATTTCTCAAGCACTATTTTCCCATCTTTTAAGAGAATAAACGATTTAGTGTTTTTAATTTGCAAATAATTATAGAGCGAATCTATTCTTTCTTCGCACCAATTAAGGCTTTGAGGTGAAATTACATCCCATGTTGTGTCGGAAGTGGAAGGGAAATAAATAGTTTGCGATTTTACATTAATACCAATTGCTATTAATACCAAAATAAAATATCTCTTCATTTGTTTACGTTTTTATTGATTCGTTTGTACTGCGCTTTGTTCTCTGTGGCAGGCAAACTATCATTGTGCCACGCAAACAAAACGACCAAGGGTTCGAAGGTAATTAGTTATCCAATAATAATTGGATTAGACTTCCTAAAGCGACAAAGGTTTATTATCGTTTTGCAAATAATGTGTTTAGCCGAGACAGATGTATTCGACGATTGCATAATCGTCCTACGAAGCTATGTGTCGATAGTAAAAAAGAAAAAAATGTTAAACGAAATTTAATCACGAACTGAAAAAACACCTGCTATCAGATCGGGTATCGCCCAAGCACCACACAAAACATGCAATTAGCTTGAACATCAGGAAATCGACTTCCACTCACTTTTTAGCTACCTTCGCTCTATGGGTCGTATTCAGTACGCAACTCGGTATTTAATTTATTTACTTCGTGCTAAAACAAAGCACGATGTACATTCTCCGTTTGTCTTCGCTTTATTTACTACCGTAATTCAAAATAAAAAATCGTTTTATGCTTACCGATCAATTGAAAAATTACGGGCGATGCTGCTTGGCAATAAGCGCACTATCGAGGTAAAGGATTTTGGGGCAGGCTCTTCCGTTTTAAAAACGAATACACGAAAAGTAAAAGACATTGTTCGCCATTCGGCTAAGCCGGCAAAATATGCACAGCTTTTATTTAGGTTAGTCAATTATTTTCAGCCTAAAACTATATTGGAGTTAGGCACTTCACTCGGTATTTCAACTCTGTATTTGGCAATGGCCAACAGCAAAACAAAAGTGATAAGCATTGAAGGCAGCGAAACTATTGCCACTTTGGCTCGTGAAAATTTTAAACTGTTGAATGTCGAAAATATTGAATTGATAATAGGAAACTTCGACAAAGTATTGCCGGCTCAACTACAAAAAATAAATTGCGCCGACTTTGTTTTTTTCGATGGTAATCACCGTAAAACGCCTACGTTAAGCTACTATGAACAATGCCTGCACTATGCACACAATAATTCGGTTTTTGTTTTCGACGATATACATTGGTCGCAAGAAATGGAAGAGGCATGGCAAACTATTAAACAGCATCCGCGTGTTACCATTACCATTGATTTGTTTTTTATGGGTCTCGTTTTTTTTAAAACCGAACAGGCTAAAGAACATTTTGTGCTGAGGTTTTAGAAAAATGTCTTTTGATTATCTTTGAGTTATGTCAGCAATTATTGAACTGAAAAATATAGCCCGTACTTACCGCGTAGGTTCCGAAACCATTCATGCACTGCGATCGGTATCGGTTGGCATTTCTAAAAATGAATATGTGGCATTGATGGGTCCCTCGGGTTCGGGCAAATCAACCTTAATGAATATGTTGGGCTGTCTCGACACTCCCTCCAACGGCGAATACATATTAAATGGCCTATCGGTTTCTAAGATGAGCGATAACGAATTAGCCGAAGTGCGCAACAAAGAAATAGGATTTGTATTTCAGTCGTTTAACCTTATGCCCCGTTACTCTGCGCTCGAAAACGTAATCCTTCCACTTGTGTATGCCGGTATGCCTAAGGCCGAACGCGAAGATCGTGGCAAAGAGGTATTGGAGCAGGTTGGTTTACACGACAGGATGCACCACAAGCCGAACGAGCTTTCGGGGGGGCAAAAGCAACGTGTAGCTATTGCACGCGCTTTAGTTAACAAGCCTGCAATTATTTTAGCCGACGAGCCAACCGGAAACCTCGACTCAAAAACATCAATAGAAATTATGGGGTTATTTCAGGATATTCATAGGCGCGGAAATACAATTATTCTTGTAACACACGAGGAAGACATTGCCTTGTATGCACATCGAATAGTGAGGCTGAAAGACGGATTGATTGAATCAGACAAACAAAATAATACAATTACTTCCACAGTAATTTTACCTGTTTAACCTATGGCAATAAAAATATATACCAAAACCGGCGACAAAGGTCAAACGTCATTAATTGGCGGAACCCGCGTTCCTAAACACCACGTTCGCATTGAAGCCTATGGTACAGTTGATGAGTTGAACTCGTGGATTGGCTTGCTGCGCGACCAGCCAATAAAAGACAACTACAAAACTATTTTGATTGAAGTGCAAGACAGGTTGTTT
>JADLGT010000042.1 GCA_020849195.1 Bacteroidia bacterium | reverse complement strand
TGCTTTTCCAAATCTTGCTGAATATATTTTTTTATCTGGCGCTAGCTGTAACTGCCCTGAATTACCGGCAGCTGTAGCAATTTTTAAACCCGAAGCATTTATTGAAGCTTCATTTCCGGCACAAAGGTTAAATTGCCAAATTGCGGAATTGGTTACATCGGTATTGTTCATGTAAAATTTTGTGTTGTCAGGGGAAAACTCGCAGCCGTACACTTGATCATATACTGAGGAAGGTCCTATTAAAATTGGGTTTGAGAGAATACCGGAAGAATTATCGAAATCTAAAATTTCAGCATAATCGCCTTCAAGGGTTACATAACCTACTTTTTTACCATCCGGAGAAGCTTTCATTTGTCCACGAGCGCCTACCATTGTTACACCTGCTGTAGAAAAAACAGGTGTTGGATTTACACCCGCAGCAGTTACTAAAAAAACACTGAATTGATTACTGGCTGACATCGGCATGATTACCCATACATCAATATTATTACAATGCTTTACAGCTGTTACTTTCTCAGTACCATTTTGCCCTAAATAAGTGTTTTTTGTAGCTACAACTACGTCTCCCAAACCTCCATCAAGAGACATATCTACTTCTGAATAATAAAGATCGAAAAGTAAAGTAAATATATAGTAGATACTATTGGCACCCGGCTTCTTTACTATTACAGATGTTTGAGTACCGGAAGCTACGAACCCTTTTAACCCCGTTCCATTTGCCATTTGAACATCATTTTTATTCCAAACAGTGTATCCATCTGTATAAAACAACAAGTTTCCGGATGCGTCAGAGATCGAAGAAGATCCTTCCAATACAGTCATTGGGCCGGGAGATAACGTTATTGGCGTACTACCACCCGGAAAATTTATCCCAGCGCCTCGTCCAAAACGCCAATTCCAAGTTTCACCTTGTGCTGAACAGCGTGAAAAACTATAAAAGCAAAATACGAATATTAAAAAATATTTGTGCATATTGTTTCGTTGATTATATAATCCTTTTTCTCTTTTAACTTTATACCTCGCCCAATGCACAGTTCTGTTTTAATTCTTGCTCGGCAATTTAAAGAACATCGATTTTTATTTCAAACAAATTTATTTATATTTAGATATTTCTATATATAATTTTAACATCTTATATCATTGATTATTAAATATATATGTTTAAATAGATAGAGTATTCAATGAAATTAAATAAGAACTTATTTGGTTTAATACACACGCTTTCTAAAACGGAAAAGCGATATTTTAAAGTGTATTCAAAGTTGCATGGTGGTCAAAAAAATTATTTAAAGCTTTTTGCAATTATTGATAAACAAAAAAAGCCGGACGATAGGCAACTGAAAAAGTTACTTGTAGAAGTCCCATCAATCAAGAATATGCATGTCGCCAAAAAATATCTTTTAAAACTTATAATAAAAAGCATGCGTTCATATCATTCTGATAAAACCATTGAAGGAAAATTAAATAATCTGTTTATTGATATGGAATTTCATCGTGCGAAAGGATTAGATGAAATGAGGGATGAGGCGTTGCATAAAATAAAATCGCTGTCAAAGAAATATGAGCAATACGAATTTGGCGTAAAAGCTTTACAGAAGAAGTGGCAGTATAAATTAGATAAGATCGAAGAAGATTCGTTCATAGAACACCAAAAACTTATTGAAAAAATAGTATTAGTTGGGAAGTTCAGGCATTTGATAAACTTGGTAAATGAGTTAAGAAGTACTGGAATAATAAGAGATACAAAAGTTAAACAGAGGTGGGAAAAAATAGTTCGCGATCCAATAATGAAGAAGGAACCTTCGGGGCATATTGAAAAACATTATTATCATGAAATATACATGGCTTACTATATAAGTAAAAATAATCCCGAAAAGAGCTTTTTCCATACATCGGCTTTATTAAAAAATTTTGAATCCCATCCGGAATTATCGAACCAAAACAGACATCATTATTTAGGAATTCTTGTTAATCTTTTAATTGAACAATGCAAAAGAAAAAAATTAGCTGACGCTAAAAGTACAATGATGAAGTTGCTTCAAACGCAAGAATTGGATTTGCCTGTTAGTGATCGAAAAATACTTATGCGCTTTATTGTATTGTCATATAGTAATTTGTTGTCGGGGTTAACATCAAGTGGTTTATTTGACGAAGGGCTGCAAATTGCAAAGCACTCAATTGGCTTTATCACAGAAAAAAAACCCGACACCCGGTTCTTGCCATTCCTCCAATTTAACCTGTCAATAATTTATTTATATGTTGGAAATTATAAGGAAGCGCTTAAGTGGAATGTAAGTGTTTTAGAAAGACCAACGCATGAGCTTAGGAGTGATATAGCTGCAATGGTGAGAATAATAAATTTAATCCTGCATTATGAGTTAGATAACAGCGAATTATTGCCGTATCTAATTCGATCAGCATACAGGTATCTTTTAAAAAAGGGAAAGCTGTTTAGGATTGAAAAGTGTATCCTTTTATTTCTGCGGAGAGAGTTGCATAAAACAAATAATAAAACGGATGTGTACTTCGCATTTCGAAAATTGAAAGTGCAAATGATTGGAATATTAAAAAACAAACACGAGAAGAATGTTTTAAATTATTTCGATTTTGTAAGCTGGCTCGACAGCAAAATTCACAACCGCCCACTCGCTGAGATCGTCAGGGAAAAGTTCAACCAATCGGAGGCAATAAAATAAATTTGTTTGTTAGCGATGCCATCGCTTTTTTATGGCGCACTCACATTCAAATTCACACTACACCCATTCTTATCCTTCACATTAATGGTGTACGTTCCCGGACATAGCGCATTCTTGTAGCGTTTATCATACCCATCCGGCCATTGGTAGGAGTAGGGGGGGCTTCCATTTATTCCCGTTACCATTATCCACTCTTTACACCCACATATTGTGCAGTTGGCGGTGCCTTTGGTGTAT
>JADLGT010000041.1 GCA_020849195.1 Bacteroidia bacterium | reverse complement strand
GGGCTGTTGGAATTTTAGATAACAAACGGAAATATAACTCAAAATGATATACATAATCTGCCTTGAGCTTTTGAATTAATTTTACATACAAATAATCTTTATATTTTAGTTGAAAGCGAAGACCTATACTGGCTTGTCCGGAATGTGGCCCGTTAAATTTGCTGGTGTCCAGCTTAAATGCTTCTAAATAATAATCTACTGTGGCTATGCCCCTCCAAGGTGCGGCGTTAGATATATTGGTGTTGCGTTTGTTTCTATGGGCTTCAAACCCTCCGTTCGGCACAAGATTTTTTTGAGCCAAAATATTAAGAGGCGAAACGAAAATCGCAAGAAAAAAAATCGAAAAAAAACGATATTTAGTTTTTGAAAACAAACACAAGTTACCTTTTAAAAACGAAATTCCTTTATTGTATCAACAAAAAATTTCACTTTGTCTTTTTCGGTGTCCGGATAAAGTCCGTGTCCGAGGTTGGCAATGTGTCGCTGCGGACCAAATGCCCGAAGCATTTTTATGGTTTCTTTTTTTATCACATCATTGTCGGCATAAAGCAAACAGGGATCCATATTTCCTTGCAGCGTTTTGCTATTTCCTATTAATGAGCGGCTTTCTGAAATATCCATTGTCCAGTCGAGACCAATAGTATTGCAATTAAGCAATCCTAAATTTTTACGCGCAAAAAAAGCATCCTTCGCAAAAACAGTTAGTGGTACTTCATTTACTTCATTACAAATTTTTGAAATATATTTTAACGAAAACTCATTGTATTGTTCGGGCGAAAGTACGCCTGCCCAGCTATCGAATACTTGCAACATATCGGCGCCGGCTTTAACTTGCCCTTTTAAATAGTTGATAGAGCTTTGTGTAATTTTTTCAAGCAAATTATGTGCAGCTTGCGGGTTAGCGTATAAAAATTTTTTAGCCTTCGAAAATGTTTTCGACCCCGAACCTTCTATCATGTAGGCAAATAATGTCCAAGGTGCGCCACAAAAACCAATTAACGGAACCCGCCCGTTTAAGGCTTGCTTGGTAAGCTGTAAAGCATCCATTACATAATGTAAATCATCGACCTTAGCAATTTGTAATGAGTCAATATCTTTTTGTGATTGAATTGTTTTTTCAAATCGAGGCCCCTGTGCTTCAACAATGGTGTAGGGTAGGCCCATAGCTTCGGGGACAACTAATATGTCGGAAAAAATAATTGCGGCATCAACACCTAAAATATCAACAGGCTGTAGTGTTACTTCGCAGGCAAATTCGGGCGTTTCAACAAGCTCTTTAAAGCCTCCCATCTTAGCCCGCACCGCTCTGTATTCGGGTAATATTCGACCAGCCTGTCGCATTAACCACACAGGCGTACGTTCCACTTTTTCACCTTTTGCAGCCCGTAATATTAAATCGTTTTTTATCATTCCTTACAAACTTACAATTTACACTATTTCCATTAACTCTTTCAACGATACTATTTCATAGGTGGCTGATTCGTTGTGCTTTATTTTTTTAAAGTTATAAAACACCTGATCAATTCCCACTGCACGCGCGCCCGCTATATCCACCTCTAAGTTATCGCCAACCATAAGCGATTCCGATTTGACCGCTTTTGTTTTATTAAGCGCATATTCAAATATTTCGGGCGAAGGTTTTTTTGCTCCGGCCTTGTCGGCAGTAATTATTGTATTAAAATACTTGTCGAGCTTAGATGCACGCATTTTAACTAATTGAATTTCCTCAAAGCCATTCGTTAATATATGAATGGTGTATTTTTTGCGAAGGTAATTCAGCACCTCGTATGTATGTGGTTGTACTGCGCCCCTATTGGAAGCCAGATCGGTATATTCTTCAGTAAGTGTGTAGCTCAAGTCGTAATTTTTTACTCCAAAATGTTTTAGCGTAAGCAAAAAACGTTGATACCTGAGTGTTTGTTTGCCAACTTTTCCTTTTGCATAATAATCCCAAAACAATTCGTTAACCTCGATGTATTTTTTCACAAACTCTTCGAACGAATGAATGCCTTTTTCGTGTAATGAATGTTTTCTATATAAATCGTTAAGTGCACCGTAGGCATTGGTATCGGCATCCCACAAGGTATGGTCGAAATCAAAAAATATGTTTTTATATTTCATCCGTATATATTTTTCGAGTTTTTGATTGTCAGATACCTGCTTGTCGGCAGACAGGGAACACCCATGATTTTCATTTGTGTTTGCAATACCATAGGTATCATGGGTGTTTCACTATAACGATATTTTATAGAACACTAAAACTCAGGAGTAATTCGAAGTTAATGTTCATGATTTTTTGTTCAAAAAATAGATGAATGTTTCAATGAAAAATAAGACGATAAATATTGTGGTAAAAAAAATAAAGTATGATTGCCCAAGCAATGATAGAAACAAACATATACGACATTACTTTTTTTCGGTCTTTAAAATAACGAATGCCTAAAAAGGTTCCAAGCGGGATTGAAAGAACAGATGGTCCCAGTATAGCCAATCCGAACAATCCGAGCCGTTGTTTTACTTTAATAATAATTTTATTGGTAAGGGTAAATTTTGGTTTAGAATCAAGTTTATTTTTTTGAACTATTTTATTTTTTACCTTTTTGTATGATTTAATTACGGCTTCGCTTACAAAAGTAAATACGATAGTACCTGTTATGCCTCCGCTAATAGTAACCGTAAGTACTTTTAAAAACGACCATTTAGCAAACACTGCCGAAGGAACACCTGCCAGTCCGAATTTTACGGCACTAAGTATAAAAACGCCTGCAATTTCCAAAAAATCATCCCAGTTCATAAGGTTGCTCAAAGTTTTGTTCCAAATGATAAATCACCGGCATCTCCCAAGCCCGGCATAATATACGATTGAGAAGTAAGTTTGCTGTCCACAGCTCCAACCCATAATGAAACAGTATGCGGTAATTTTTTTTTCACATACTCAACACCCTCTTCGCTTGCTATAACCGAAACAATATGAACTTTTTTAGGTGTGCCGTACTTCATCAGCGTTTTATAAGTAAGTTCAATTGATAACCCTGTTGCAAGCATGGGGTCGGTTAGCACGAGCGTTTTATTATTTAAATCGGGGCAGGCTATATATTCTACTTTAATCTCAAAACCTCCGTTTGTGTTATGCTTTCTGTATGCCGATACAAAAGCATTTTCGGCTTTGTCGAATAGGTTATGCACACCACGGTGTAAGGGTAACCCGGCTCTTAAAACAGTTGCCAACACAGGTTGTTCAGCCAGCACATTTGCTTGTGCAACGCCAAGCGGAGTTGTTACATTAATTGTTTTGTAAGGAAGTGTTTTACTTATTTCGTATGCAAAAATTTCGCCCAAACGTTCAATATTTTTTCTGAAACGCATGCTGTCCGACTGAACATTTATATCCCTCAATTCGGCCATGAACTGATTAGCAACCGAATTAGTTTGACTCATTACCGTAATCTGCATAAGAAGTTTAAAACAGAATGAAAAATTGTTAATGTACATATTTCCCCGGCGGGCAAAAAACCGGAATGAAACAAACGATGATCCATTGTAACTTGTAGGATTGATTATTTCGCTGCATTAACCTTAGCGGGTGCAGCTTCTTTCAGATAAACTTCAGAGCAATCTCTATAACGAATAGGGTTGGCGGGCAATTTTTTTACACGCGATTTAATAAGCCTGTAATTTTCGTCGTACCACAACATCATGATTGGCGCATCGTTCATCATAACTTGTTCGGCCTGCGAAAAATACAAATAACTTTCTTCTTTGGTTTTTGCGGTACGTCCTTTTTCAAATAACATATCGAACTCGGAATTTTTATACCTCGTTGTATTGGGGAAGGATGGTTTATCTAACGACGGAGGAATAGTTGTGCCACAAAACATCCACAAAAAACTTTCAGGGCTTGGGTAATCGGCTACCCAACCG
>JADLGT010000040.1 GCA_020849195.1 Bacteroidia bacterium | reverse complement strand
TTCCAATCGAAGCAAAGTTAAATGATATTTTGGGATACAACATTGTAATAACGAAGCTCCAATCAGAATTGAAACAGGGATCACTTATACAGCAAATATTGTTTTGAGCCTTACGCGCTGATTGTTTCTTAGGAGTTTTTCAAATTCAATTATAAAATTTAGGTTAAATTTACGAGTATGATTCATCGTGGTTTTATATGCACTTTAGTATTAATTGCACTCTTAGACCTGTCGTGCAAATCGCCCAAAAGTGAAATTCAAATACCGGAAAATGTATTGTCGAAAGATTCAATGGCTTCGCTCTTAACCGATATTCATTTGTTGGAAGCAGTTGTTGATCTTAACCTGAGTCCTTCGGGTGTTGCAGCTATTCAGCCCGATAAATACTATCCTGTTTTTGCGAAGCATCATACTACACGCACTCAATACGACAGTAGTCTTGCGTATTACAGTGCAAACATAGCTTTGCTTAATTCTATTTACGATGAGGTTATTGCCAACCTTAGCAGAAAGCAAGCCGAACTAAACAAACATTAGTATAATTTTTTCTTGTACAACTCAGCAGCATGGCGAATAGATTCTTCGACCGGGATAAAATCGAAGTTGAGCGTTTTCTTAATTTTTGCGTTGGAATAAAAACATTTTTGGTGTGCGGAATGGGCAGTTTCCTTTGTGAGTGACGGCTGCTTGCCATTGATTAATTTTTTCAACCGGTCTATTCTCCACGCTATTCCTGTAATTAATTTTCCGGCTTTTATAAATGGTTTCGGTTTATTTAGATGCGTAGCAATTGTACTATATACTTCCTTGTACGTTTTATTTTCGGATGAAACGATAAAACGTTGATTATAAATTTCGCTGTCCATAAGTTTAGCCATTACACCGGCTACGTCTCTCGCATCAACAAAGCCCATCACACCTTTAGAGTAAAACAGCGAACCTTTGTTTGCAATTTCAAATAAATTGTAACTCGAATTGCTCGGGGAATGGGGTCCAATAATAACAGAAGGATTTACTACAATTACTTTTAGCCCCTCTTCTGCCCCTCTCCATACTTCGCGCTCGGCTCCGTATTTGCTTATGGCATACATACTTTTGTAAGGTGTATGTTTCCACCAGGTTTCTTCGGTAATAATACCATCCGATTCACCAAGCGCTGCCACAGAGCTAACATGACAAAATTTTTTAATACCTTTTTCTAAAGCCACATTCACCATGTTTGCTGTGCCTTCAGCGTTTGTGTTCCATACCTCTTTTTCATCATCAGAATTAAATGAAATTTTTCCGGCACAATGGTAAACTTCGCTTACTTCATCCATGGCCTCCATTAACGAGTACAGATCAAGCACATCGCCGTTAACCCATTGTATTGATTGTATAATTTTGTTGTAATCGTTCGAATAACAACTGAATATTTTTTCGGCTTCCCTTAACTCCTCATCCGATCGTATTAGGCCACGAATCTGCTTGCCCGAATTAAGTAGTTCGAGTGCTACGTGTGTTCCAAGTAAACCGGTTGGTCCTGTAAGTAAAACCATTGCTTCGAATAATAATAATGAAGTAGAAATTTTAAACTCAAATCTAAATAAAAACTATTCGTAAATTCGCACAAAAGAGAAAATCATTGGTAAAATTAAATTTTATACAGGAACTGAAATGGCGTGGAATGTTATACGATTTTATGCCGGGAACCGAAGACCAACTAAATCGGGAGATGACCGTCGGCTACATTGGTTTCGATCCTACTGCCGACTCGTTAGGTGTAGGAAACTTGGTGCAGGTAATGACTTTATTACATTTTCAGCGGGCCGGACATAAACCGGTAGCGTTGGTAGGCGGTGCTACAGGCATGGTGGGCGACCCTTCGGGTAAAAGTCAGGAACGAAATTTGCTTGACGAAGCAACCTTGCAGCATAATTTAAATTGCCAAAAGAAACAGCTCGAAAAATTTCTCGATTTTAATTGCGGTGCTACCTCTGCCGAAATTGTAAATAATTACGATTGGTTTAAAAATTTTTCTTTCCTTGAATTTATTCGCGATGTTGGTAAACACATTACCATTAATTATATGATGGCGAAAGACTCTGTACAAAAACGTATGGAAACCGGAATGTCGTTCACCGAGTTTTCGTACCAACTTGTACAAGGGTATGATTTTTATTACCTGTGGAAGCACAATAAGGTAAAACTACAAATGGGCGGCTCCGATCAATGGGGCAACATAGTAAACGGAACAGAGTTAATACGACGCAAAGATGGCGGCGAGGCCTATGCCTTAACAACGCCGCTCATTAAAAAGACCGACGGAACTAAATTCGGGAAAACCGAAAATGGAAATATTTGGTTGGATGCCAAACGAACATCGCCCTATCAATTTTATCAATTTTGGCTGAATGCATCCGATGAAGATTCGAAAACTTACATTCGTATTTTTACCTTAATGACCCAAACCGATATCGAATCGTTGGAAGCCGAACACGCTAAAGCACCGCACCTGCGCTTGTTGCAAAAAGCTTTGGCTAAAGATGTAACCATTCGTGTACACAGCGAGGTCGATTACAATGCTGCGCTTGAAGCGTCGGAAATATTATTTGGCAAAGGAACTACCGAAAGTCTTGCAAAGCTATCCGAGGGTGATTTTTTATCTGTATTTGAGGGTGTGCCCCAAGTGAGTTTAGCTAAATCAGAGTTAGAACAAGGCATCAACATTATTGATTTTTTATCCGACAAAACTAAACTATTCTCATCTAAAGGCGAAGCTCGTAAAATGGTGCAGGGAGGCGGAGTTGCACTAAATAA
>JADLGT010000039.1 GCA_020849195.1 Bacteroidia bacterium | reverse complement strand
GAATGACGACTTAATTACAAAGGAAGATTTATTGTTATCTAACGCATCGTGCACCACAAACTGTGCAGCGCCAATGATAAAAATACTCGACGAGCTTTGGACCATAGAGGATTGCTATGTTACCACAGTACATTCCTACACCGGCGATCAGCGTTTGCACGACGCACCACATAAAGATTTACGAAGAGCCCGGGCAGCCGCTGTTTCAATTATCCCTACTTCAACAGGCGCAGCAAAAGCGATTTCAAAAATTTTTCCTCATTTGGAAGGAAAAGTAGGAGGCTGCGGAATACGTGTGCCGGTACCTAATGGTTCTATAACGGACATAACGTGTGTATTGGAAAAACCTACTACTATATCCGAAATAAATACCGCTTTTAAAAATGCTTCGGAAACCAACTTGAAAGGCATACTTTCCTATTGCGACGAACCAATTGTTTCAACTGATATTGTAGGCAATCCACATTCGTGTATTTACGATTCCGAATTTACTTCCGTTGTAGGCAACATGGTAAAAGTAATGGGTTGGTATGATAACGAGTCGGGGTATTCTAACCGCTTAGCCGACCTCGTAAAAAAAATATCCTGATTAGCGGAACACTAACAACCTGTTTGAGTCGAGTTTAATAAAAACAAACAGCAAAATAGTGAATGACCAAAGCGACGATCCCCCGTAGCTAAAGAAAGGCAAAGGAATTCCAATTACCGGCGCTAAACCTATTGTCATTCCTACGTTTATCATAAGGTGAAAAAAGAAGATAGATGCTACGCCGTAACCGTATATCCGACTGAAAGAAGAGCGTTGTCGCTCGGCCATAAAAATAATGCGGATGATAAGTGTAACAAATAACATGATGATTGCAGTAGAGCCGACAAAGCCCCATTCCTCTCCTACCGTACAAAAAATAAAATCGGTGTCCTGTTCGGGAACAAAATCGAATTTTGTTTGTGTTCCTTCCAAGTAGCCCTTACCCAAAAAGCCGCCCGAGCCAATTGCAATTTTTGCCTGATTTACATTGTAGCCGGTTTTATTTTTGTCTGTTTCTTTTCCTAAAAAAACATTGATACGGGTTTTTTGGTACCCTTCTAATTTTTGAAAGGCATAGTCGGTACCAAATACAATTCCGCCGGTTAAAATAAAACTTACAATAATTATTAAAATAGTATTCCTTTTTTTCTTTACCAATAAAAAGGCAATAAGTGCCAACACGCCCAATCCGGTAATTACGTAGTACTTATTAAAAAGCAGTGAAACGATAAACAAAATAATTGCCGAAACGCCGAGCAATAGGAAATTACCGGACAAACCTTCGCGATACAACACAAAAATATAAGCGCTAAACACAAGAGCCACGCCGGTTTCGTGTTGCATAATAATAATAAGCATGGGCAACACTATAATAATTCCCGAATAAATTTTTGTACTCAGATCGGTCATTTTAATATTCATGCGACTTAAGAATTTTGCCAACGCAAGTCCAACTGTGAATTTGGCAAACTCAGCAGGTTGTACGCCTGTGTTTCCAAAATAAATCCACGACTTGCTTCCTTTCACTTCTTTTCCAACAGCCAGCACAAGAAGTAACGACAGAATAGCGATAGCATATATTGGGAATGCAAAAGCGGTATAAAATTCTGCATCAATAATGAGTATAATGATTGCAATAACCAGTGCTGTTACAATCCACAGCATTTGTTTACCGTATTTTTGACTGATGTCGAAAATATTTTGGTGATCTTCGTTGTAAACAGCAGCATAAATATTTCCCCATCCTATTAATACAAGCAGGAGGTAAAGCCCAATTGTTATCAAATCCACATTGGCAAAAATTTGTTTTGTATTGCGTGATGAAATTGGCATTAGTCGGTATTTTGTTCTTTAGTTTGCTCCTTTATTACATTCTTTATCAAATTCCCTTCTAACATTCTTTTTTCCATATCGGGACGGGTAATGTAACCTCTAATGTATTTTTCAATCATCAGACTGGCTATCGGCGCCGCCCATGTAGAGCCAAATCCGGCATTTTCAACCAAGACTGCTACCGCAATTTTTGGGTTGTCTTTAGGTGCAAACGCAACAAACACCGAATGATCTTTGCCGTGAGGGTTTTGAGCTGTACCTGTTTTCGCACAAGTAGGTATGTCTTTAATTTTAACCGAAGCGGCAGTCCCATTTTCAACAGTAAAAGCCATTCCGCGAATAACATTGTTAAAATAAGTTGTATCAGTAACTAATGTATAGTGTTTTTCTTTAAAACGTTTCAGTTTAGGATCGTTAGGATTATTGTTAATGGCTTTAACGATGTGAGGTATGTAATAATAACCTCTGTTTGCAATAATGGTAACTGCGTTGGCATTTTGTAAGGGAGTAATGCCAAGCTCGGCCTGTCCTATTCCCAGCGAAATAATTGTGGAAGATTTCCATGCACCTTTTCCGAATACTTTGTTATAATAATTAACTGTTGGCAGCGATCCTCTCAACTCATTAGGCAAATCGGAATTAAGTTTACGGCCTATACCAAAACTCAATGCGTAATTACGCCATGCCTCAAATCCTTCAACTGTTGAATGGTATTTTTTATTATCAATAATGCTTTTAAAAACATACGAATAATACGAGTTGCACGAGTGTGAAATAGATTCATACAATGCAATTGGCGAGAAATGAGGATGGCATTTGGGCTTTCCGCCCAGCGGAGGATATCCTCGGGCGCAAGGGTAACTGGTTTCGGGCGAAAGCACACCTTCATTTTGGGCGATAAGCGCATCAATAAGTTTAAAAGTTGAGCCGGGCGGATAAGTGGCCATGAGGGCTCGGTTAAACAAGGGTACTGCAAGTGTGTCCAAAGCAAGTTTCGCATAGTTTTTTGAACGCGCTCTACCCACAAGTAAGTTCGGGTCGTACGAAGGACTTGTAACAAGCGCAAGTATTTCTCCTGTTGAAGGTTCGATTGCTACTACACTTCCTATTTTATTTTGCAGAAGTTGTTCGCCGTAAATTTGCAAGTCGCGATCGAGTGTACAAGTAAGACCTTCGCCCGGAACGGAAAGAGTATCATAAATTCCGTTCATATAACTTCCTTTTTCGCGGTTGTGCACATCCACCATCATAATACGCACTCCTTTTTTACCGCGCAGTTCTTCTTCGTACGATTTTTCCATGCCGCTTATACCAATGTAATCACCCTCTTTGTAATAGAGATTTGCATCGGTAATCGTTTTGTCAACTTCACCTACGTAACCCAACAGATGTGCAGCAATAGGAAAAGGGTATTTACGCAGTGTACGCGATTGTACATAAAATCCTTTCAGGCGATAAAGCTTTTCTTGTAACGCGGCATAAGTTTCAGCAGAAATTTGTTTTTCGAAAATAGATGGCTTGCGGGGAGAGTTTGGTTTTTCAATCGCTTTTTTCATACGATGTATAAAAGATTGCCTGTCAATGTCAAGTATGCGACACAACTCCATGGTATCAATATCTTTTACTTGTTTGGGTAAAACCATTAAATCGTACGCAGCATCGTTATAAACAAGCAGTTTACCTTTTCGGTCAAATATATATCCGCGCGGAGGGTATTGTGTAACATACCTGAAGGCCTGGTTTTTGGCATCCAATTTTAAACTATCGTCAATTAATTGGAGATAAAATAAACGGAACATGTAAACAATGCCAATAAAAGCAACTATGCCCATGATAATAAATTTCCTGTCGGCGAGCTGACTATTCATCCGCTCGTCCTCCTGCTTACAAGGTATTGGCTAAGCGTGCATAGTCCCAACGTAAACAGAGCACTCATAAATACCCTGAAAAAAGTTGAAAAGAATTCTGTCCAGCGGAATACCTCGAGGTAAAAAAGAAAAAAATGATGCAACACGATTAAAACAGCCGAGCAAGAAACAAACCAAAGACTTCCCATATAGCGAATGATGGGTTCGGTACCTGCTTCGTAACCATCGCGCGGCGCAAAGAAACGAAATACGCGAGGTCTGCAAAACGCCATAAATACGGAAGCTGCAGCATGCATGCCCATTGTATCGTAAAACATATCTATACTAATGCCGGTTACAAAGGCAATGAGCAAAAGCAGCGAACGGGGAGTTTCAAAGGGAAGTGTAATGATAAACAATACATAAATAAACGGGTTGATAAAACGACCTAATTCAATATTTTTTATGACAAGTACTTGCGTTAAAATCAAAACAATAAACCGGACAATATTTCGGAGAACGGTATTGAGCATATTATTCTTTCTTTTCTTTTTGAGTTGCGTTTTCCAAGCTGTCCTGCTCGGCTTTCATTACATTATTCACAATATACACATACGATACTTTTTTAAAATCGACCGAAAGTTTTACATGAACAGTAATAAAAGGCTCGCCCGATTTTATTTCGTGGCTCTCAACTGTTCCGATGAGAATGTTCGGCGGATAGGTTGATCCGTAAGGACTTGTAACAATGGTGTCGCCGACTTTAAGTTGAACATGGTTGGGTATATCGGAAAGTGTGCCATATCTATAATCATCGCCTTCCCAACTGAGAGGACCGTACGATCCCTCTTTTTTAATCATAGCACTTACTTTAGAATTTTTATGCAGGAGCGACATAACGGAACTAAAATTTTCCGACACACTTATAACAACGCCAATAATTCCTTCCGAAGAAATAACCGCCATATCGCGTTTAATTCCTTGCACACTGCCTCGGTCGAGTGTGAGATAATTGCTACGGCGGTTGGTGGAATTGTTGACTACTTTAGCACTGATGTATTCATATTTTTGTTTACGTAAACTGTCATTTGCAATATACGTTCGGGCAGATGTAGTGATGAACGAAGAACTGGAAAGCGTATGCAATAATGCGTTTTCGCGGGCCAACTGCTCGTTGGCATATTTCAAATTGAAGTAATCGTTCACATCGGAATACATTTGTAAAACACCTCCGCTAAGTTTGTTCGATGAATTGATAAATCCGGTACGGTGGTAGGTATTATTCTGAACGATTAAAAAAAAACATAACACTTCTAACCCAACAAACAACAACGTGAAATTATTTTTCCATAAAAATAATACAAGGTTGCGCATGAGTTAATTATAACGAAGCATTACAACAAGTAATGTCTGATTACGATCGAATCAGGAATTTGAACTTATCAATATTTTTTAACGCAATGCCCGTTCCGCGAGCTACAGCGCGAAGCGGATCTTCGGCAACATGAACAGGCAATTTAGTTTTTAATGAAACACGTTTGTCCAACCCGCGAAGCATCGATCCGCCGCCGGCTAGGTAAATACCTGTGCGATAAATATCGGCCGAAAGTTCGGGAGGCGTCATTTCCAAGGCATTTAAAATGGCTTCTTCCACTTTCGAAATAGATTTGTCGAGTGCATGAGCAATTTCAACATACGACACATAAATTTCTTTAGGAATACCTGTCATTAAATCGCGGCCATGAACTGCATAATCGGGAGGCGGATTGTCAATCTCCGTCATGGCGGCTCCAACTTCTATTTTTACCCGCTCGGCCGAACGCTCGCCAATTAATATGTTGTGTTGGCGGCGCATGTATTCTTCGATGTCGCTGGTAAATTCATCGCCGGCAGTACGAATAGATTTGTCGCACACAATACCTCCGAGCGCAATAACAGCAATTTCGCTGGTGCCTCCTCCTATATCAATAATCATGTTGCCCATAGGTTCTTCTACATCAATACCTATACCTATTGCGGCGGCCATGGGTTCGTGAATGAGATAAACTTCTTTTGCTCCCGCATGTTCAGCCGAATCGCGTACAGCGCGTTTTTCTACTTCGGTAATACCCGAAGGGATACAAATTACCATGCGCAACGAAGGTGTAAACAGGCGTCGTCCCGGGTGAATCATTTTAATCATGCCTCGTATCATTTCTTCGGCAGCGTGGAAATCGGCTATCACCCCGTCTTTTAGCGGGCGTATGGTTTTAATATTTTCATGGGTTTTACCATGCATCTGTTGGGCTTGTCGTCCTACGGCAATTACTTTGCCCGTGTTGCGATCGATAGCTACAATGGAAGGCTCGTCAACCATCACTTTGTCGTTATGAATAATGATGGTGTTAGCTGTTCCAAGGTCAATTGCGATTTCTTCGGTAAGAAAATTAAAAGCCATGTTTGGGTTTGGGATTTAGAGTTTGTCTTGATTTATTACTTTAATATTTGGTTTAATCTTTTTAATTTTTTAACCTTCATTCCGATAGCCATCGGGATTCCCTAAATTCTAAATTCATTAATGTTTAAAATGTCTAACTCCTGTCATTACCATCGACACATGATGTGCATCACAATAATCAACCGAATCTTTATCTTTAATAGAGCCCCCGGGCTGAATAACAGCCGTTATGCCTGCTTTAGCGGCAATTGCTACACAATCGGAAAAAGGGAAAAACGCATCGGAAGCTATAACAGCATTTTTTAAATCGAATTTAAAATCGTTTGCTTTTTGTATGGCTTGCTTTAATGCGTCAACTCTGGATGTTTGGCCTACACCACTTGCACAAAGTTGTTTGTTTTTTACTAATACAATCGTGTTTGATTTGCTGTGCTTCGCAATTTTATTGGCAAATTCCAAATCTGTTTTTTCGCGTTCATTCGGAGCCAACTTTGTTACCACTTTCATATCGGCAATGGTTTCTGTTTTTAAATCCTTGTCCTGTTCAATTACTCCGTTAAGTAAGGTGCGAAAAGTTTTTTCAGTTTGTTTTACCGGTTTTTGTTTTAATAAAATACGGTTGGCCTTTTGTTTCAGCAGTTCAATGGCTTCTCGATCATAGTCGGGCGCTATAAGCACTTCAAAAAAAAGTTTATTTATTTCCGTCGCGGTCTCAACATCAACTTTTGTATTCGTAACTAGCACGCCGCCAAAGGCCGAAACCGGATCGCCGGCTAATGCATCCTTCCATGCATCAATTAGTTTTGCACGCGATGCCAGTCCGCAAGCATTATTGTGTTTGAGAATTGCAAAAGTAAGTTCCTTAAACTCCGCTATTAGATTTACTGCGGCATCAACATCAAGCAAATTGTTATACGACAATTCTTTCCCGCTAAGCGTATCGAACATTGCTTCGAGCTGCCCATAAAAAACTCCTTTCTGATGTGGGTTTTCGCCATAGCGAAGTGTTTTTGAACCGGCAATACTTTGTTTGAAAACGGCTTGCTGTCCTGCCGTGTTAAAGTAATTGAAAATAGCTGTATCGTAATGCGACGATGTATGAAAAGCCTCTGCGGCCAATTGTTTACGATCGGAAAGAGCAGACGATCCTGTATTTTTATTGAGTAAATCGAGTAGATAATTATACTGACTCCTCGAGGAAATAATCACTACGTCTTTAAAATTTTTGGCAGCCGCACGAATCAGAGAAATACCGCCAATATCAATTTTTTCGATGATGGTCGATTCGTCTGTTGTGTTAGCAAGTGTTTCTTCAAATGGATACAAATCAACTATGACCAAATCTATTTCCGGAATTTCATATTCTTCAAACTGTGCAATATCGTTTTGTAATTCGCGCCGACCAAGTATCCCTCCAAAAATTTTAGGATGTAACGTTTTAACGCGCCCCCCAAAAATAGATGGGTATCCGGTGAGGTTTTCGACCGGGGTAACGTTTACGCCCAACTTTTCTATAAACTCTTGCGTGCCACCGGTGCTGAATATTTTTACACCAAGCTGATTGAGTTTGTGAATGATGGGTTCCAAATTATCTTTATAGTAAACCGAAATCAACGCATTTTTAATCTTTTTTAATTCGCTCATATTCCAAAATTACGTGTTTTTCAGTGCTAAAATCACCATACGAAGACTTGTTTATAACTTTGAATTGTTTAAAACTAATGCGTCAAATATCTTCTTCATTAAATTTTCAAATCGCCACGTGGTTAATTTTTCTTAACCATAATTTGGTATTTTTATCACAATGTTATTTTTTACTTTACTTAAAGAAAGTGTACTCTTTGCGATGAATGCGTTGGTTGTAAATAAACTTCGCACATTCCTTTCGCTGCTTGGTATTACAATAGGCATCTTTGCAATCATCAGTGTATTTACAGTTGTTGATTCGCTCGAAACGAGCTTACGAAACAGTGTATCGTCGTTGGGCGACAACGTAGTGTTTGTTCAAAAATGGCCGTGGACATTTGGTCCCAATTACCCTTGGTGGAAATACATTAATCGACCGTTGCCAAAGATTTCCGAACTCGAATTTGTTCAGCGCAAATGCAAAACGGCCGAAGCGGTAACGTTTACCGTATTATCGCGCCGTATTGTAAAATACAAAAGCAACAATGTAAGCAATGCCGAAATTATTGCCGTGTCGAACGACTACGATCGCGTAAAACTTATTGAGCTTGAGCAAGGTCGCTATTTTACCGACATTGAATCGGCCGGAGGGCGCAACATAGCAGTGGTTGGCGCTTCCATTGCCGAAGGATTATTTCCTTCGGGAAGTGCGTTGGGTAAAGAAATAAAAATTTCCGGGCGAACGCTGATAGTTGTCGGCGTTCTTAAAAAACAGGGCGAAGGAATAAATATTTTTGGCACTACCGATACTCAGGTTCTTGTTCCCATTAACTTTATGCGTAATATCATTGACCTTGACAGCGATAATCTCGACCCTACCATAATGGTAAAAGCATTGCCCGGTATTACAAACAAACAACTCATTGATGAATTGCGCGGTATTATGCGTGCCGTACGAAAACTTAAACCTACTGCCGACGATAATTTCGCACTCAACCAAACGAGTCTTATTTCAAAACAGTTCGATAATTTATTTTCTATTGTTGATTGGGCGGGGGGTATAATCGGAATATTTTCGGTGTTGGTGGGCGGCTTCGGAATTGCAAACATCATGTTCGTATCGGTAAAAGAGCGTACAACCATTATAGGTATTCAAAAAGCATTAGGAGCAAAACGTTATTTTATTTTGCTTCAGTTTTTAACCGAGTCGGTTGTGTTGAGCGTGATAGGTGGCGCGTTGGGGCTACTCATTATTTACATTGGAACAATTATAGTAAGCAATATGGATATAATGAACATTAGTATGTCAGTTAAAAATATTGCAATGGGTATTAGCATTTCGGCCATAATAGGAATTGTGTCGGGCTTTGCACCCTCGCTCAGGGCTTCGCGCCTCGATCCGGTGGAAGCAATTCGAAGTAATTAGGGTGTTCCGTTGCCCGCTGCATTTCTTATTGATGTAAATGGAACTATTGTTTACACATCTAACCCTAATCGACCCGGTGAAGTTTTATTCCCCGATACTATTTTTCCAATAATCGATTCGTTGCAGACAATTAAGGCATAGTTGTGAATATCTTAGCCGAAGCATAAAAACACCCCTCTGCTTTTTTACTACTTTTATGGCAGCATTGTATTTATAAAATATGCCTGCAGATAAACCCTCTTCAAAAAAATTTCAAAAACACATCCGCATATTTTGGGCTTTACTCATGCTGCCTCCATTCGTGCTGCTATTTACCGTATGGTTGGTTGCTCGCGGATCCTTTGGACCGCTACCCTCATTTAAAGAACTGGAAAATCCTAAAAACAACTTAGCATCCATCGTATATTCTGCCGACGGGAAAATCCTTGGTAAATTTTATGCCGAAAATAGGGTGAATGTAAAATATAGTGAACTGAGTCCGCACCTGGTAAGCGCTCTTGTGGCAACGGAAGATGCCCGCTTTTACACACATTCGGGAGTTGATGGACGGGGACTTTTACGGGTTCTTTTCCGAACCATAATTGGAGGCGACGAGGGTGGTGGCGGGGGAAGTACACTATCGCAACAATTAGCCAAAATGCTTTTTCCCCGCGAAAGCAAACAGAGCAAGGTAAAGTTGGCCATGCGTAAATTAAAAGAATGGGTTATTGCCGCTCGTTTGGAAAAACAATACACAAAAGACGAGATACTTACAATGTACCTCAACAAATTCGATTTCATAAATACTGCTGTAGGAATTAAGTCGGCTGCAAAAATTTATTTTAACACTACTCCCGACTCGCTTAAAACCGAGCAAGCCGCCATGTTAGTAGGTATGGCCAAAAATCCGGCGCTGTTCAATCCTGTACGCCGATCCGAAACTACACTACAACGCCGAAATGTAGTGCTCAGCCAAATGGTGAAATACAACTACCTCAGCCAAACCGCTTGCGACTCATTAAAAAAACTTCCATTGGAGTTAAAGTTTCAACCCGAAGATCACAACGAAGGGCTCGCTACTTATTTTCGCGAATACCTGCGCGATAATTTTATGGCCGAGTGGATTAAAAAAAATAAAAAACCCGATGGAACAGATTACAGTATTTACCGCGACGGATTAAAAATATACACCACCCTTGATTCGCGCATGCAGCGCTATGCCGAAGAGTCCGTTAGCGAACACATGCGTGTATTGCAAAAAGCTTTTTTTAAAGATTGTAAACAAAAACGTAACGCCCCTTTTGCATGGAATGTTACAAAAAAAGAAATTGCCCACATTATACAAACTGCAATAAAACGTTCCGACCGCTACAGAAGCCTGAAGCAGAGCGGCGTATCGGAAGATTCGATAGGAAAAAATTTTGCAACGCCCACCTCTATGACTATCTACACACTCAGGGGAGAAGTGGATACAATAATGAAACCCATAGATTCCATACGGTATTATAAATCGTTTTTGCAAACAGGGTTTATTTCTATCGATCCGCACACAGGAAATGTAAAAGCGTGGGTCGGTGGAATTAACTACCGCCATTTCAAATACGATCACGGAAAAGTAGCTCGCCGCCAGGTAGGCTCAACCTTTAAACCATTTGTTTACGCCTTAGCAATACAGGAAGGTTACTCTCCCTGTTACCAGGTGCCCAATGTCCGCGTATGTATTGACTTACCCGAAAAAGGACAATGGTGCCCGGACAACGCTGCCGGCGAAGAAAAATACGAAGGAAAATTAGTTACGCTTCGCAAGGCTTTGGCACTTTCCATTAATTATATCTCTG
>JADLGT010000038.1 GCA_020849195.1 Bacteroidia bacterium | reverse complement strand
TGAATGAATTAAAAAAGCATGGCAGCTTTTCAAAATTTACCTTAACCTTTAAAATATTTTAAAGAATACTTCGTCTTCATTAATACGATGGCGAATACAGCACCCATATCGTTAATGATGACAGTCGATCGAAATCAAAGTATTGGAGAAGTTGTTCAAAAGGAGCAAAAGAAGTTGTTTGATTTTATTCGTAAACGTGTTCCTTCCGATGAAGACGCACAAGACATTCTGCAGGATGTATTTTTTCAACTTACGGAAGCATACCGTTTAATGAAACCAATTGAACAAATGTCGGCTTGGTTATTTACTGTTGCACGCAATAAAATACCCGATTTATTCCGAAAGAAAAAACCGGACAACTTCAGCAGTCTTTCATACGACAGTGATGACGATGATGGAGAAACATTTAGTATAACTGATTTTTTGCCCGATATAGAACAAGGGCCTGAATCGTCTTATCTGCGTAAAGCAATTCTTACTGAACTTGATGAGGCTTTGAATGAAATGCCGCAAGAACAACGCGATGTTTTTGTGATGCACGAACTGGAGCAGATGAGTTTTAAAAGTATTGCAGAAATAACCGGCGATCCGGTAAATACGCTTATATCTAGAAAACGATATGCCGTGTTGCATTTACGCAAGCGATTAAAAACAATGTACGACGAATTACTTTACAGTTAAAATCTAAAAATAGATACAGATGAAAAATAGAAACATATTCAGGGGTATTAAAATAGCCTTCTTTGTAATGGCAGGCGCCCTGTTGATGGGATACATTATGATGTCCCTTTGGAATTGGCTTATTCCTAATTTGTTTAACGGCCCGCATTTAACGTACTTGCAAGCGATTGGCTTGTTGGTGCTGGCAAAAATGCTCTTCGGAGGATTTAAAGGAAGAGGTTGTTGCGGTGGCGGTCGAAACAAGGGGAGAAACTTTTGGAAACAACGATTAGAAGATAAGATGTCGCAGCTTACTCCCGAAGAACGTGAAAGATTCCGGAAACATATTTCCGACCGCTGTCGCAGTTGGTACGACTGTGATAGTGAAGGTGAAAAAAAAGCTGAAAATCAGAAATAGTATCACGGATATTCTTCTCGAAAGGCTGCCGGTTCGCTGCCCGACTCGTCAAGTATCTGAAGTATATTTTCAACTTGATAAATACCACGATTTATTTTGTTACTCAAAATAATTATCGTGGTTTTATCTTTTAATCGTCTCCAAAAAACATTGTTGTATCCGTGCCACCAACCATTATGGTAAGCCACCTGCACTCCTTTTCTATCGCCTCTTAATCTCCATCCGTAACCGTAATTGTGATTGTCAAAATGTTTGCGACTATCGCCTCTATAGGCTTCGCGGATAGTAGCTTTGCTCAATAGTTTTTCGGTGTACATGGCCTGATCAAATAAAAATAAATCATCAACTGTGGTAAAAATATTTTTGTCGCCTAAAACTCCGTCTAAATAATCAACATCATATTTTTTCCAGTTCGTTTCGTAACCTATGGTTTTATTGGGATTTAACGAATCGGTTGGAATATTGCTCACCCACGTATGTGTCATTCCGAGTGGTATAAATATTTCGTCGGTCAAAAACTGAGCGTAACTTTTTCCCGAAACTTTTTCAATAATAGATGCAAGCAGCGCATAGTTGGTGTTGCAATACTGGAATCTTCTGTTGGGTGCAGAGTAGCGAGGAGGATGTTTTTCGATCATTATTTTTAACAATTCTGCATTACTCATGGGTTCTTCTTTACATTGGTACAGGGGATCGCAGAAGTACATGTAGTTGGGCAGACCTGTTCGGTGGGTGAGCAAGCTCTTAATGGTAATTTTCTTATACGGAAAGTCAGGAAAAAATTCATCAACGGTTTGCGATAGATTTAATTTTCCTTTTTCTTTCAGCATTAATATGGCAGTGGCAGTTATTGGCTTGGTAGATGAGCCCATTTGAAATGCCGAATTTAACGTAAGTGTATCGTCGGGTTTTCTACGCCTGTAACCAAAACTGTTTTTGTAAATGATTTGTCCGTATTGAGCTATAAGTACATCTCCGTTTAGCAGGTGATGTTTTGCCATTTTCCGGAAAAGCGAATCGAGTTGACGTGCCTTTTGATTGGCGTTAATTGTTGAACGTACTTTTTTTAGGCTATCGTTTTCGAACGAAATAGTGTCGGCAAATGTTGTTGCTGCGTTTAACTGTTGGCGCGAAGACGCTTCTCCGCACGATTCGAGTATAAACAACTGTACGAGAATAATAAGTACACAGTTTATCCGCCTATCTAAACCTAACAAATAATCTCCCAAAATTTTTACTATCCTTCTCAACTTTTTTGTATAGCTGTTTTATATGAGGTTGTTGTAAAAAACGCAACACTCGTTTTTTTAACTGCCCACTTCCTTTTCCGTGAATAATTTCTACCTGATCAATTTTATTTTCAATAGCCTGCCAAATAATAGTATTTAGCGCTTTGTCAATTTCTATCTTGTTATTAAACACTTCATGCAGATCAATTGTTATTTTGGACATGTGAACTGTACTTTATTTTACTTCCAATATGTAAAACACTCGTTTTTTTAATTTTAT
>JADLGT010000037.1 GCA_020849195.1 Bacteroidia bacterium | reverse complement strand
TAAGATCTTCAAAGGCGCTCTTACCTATAATATACGCCGGTTTTCAAAAAGAGATACGTGAAAAAATTATTGGTTTCAGTTCGCACATAACCGTTACTAATTACGACAACAATACCTCGCAAGAGCCTGCACCCATTACCCGTACTCAATCTTTTTTACCACAATTGAAAACTCTACAGGGCGTTAAACACATACAAGCCTACGCAGTAAAAAACGGACTTATTAAAACAAAAACAGATAACGAAGGAGTATTATTGAAAGGTGTTGGCAGTAATTTCGATTGGAGTTTTATTAAAAAGAGCTTAAAACAGGGCGAAGTGTTTAATGTTAACGATGCCGAAATCGGAAAACAAATTGTGATCTCTAAAAGTGTAGCCGACCGCCTTGACAGAGGCATTGGCGACAGGCTGCTCATTTATTTTATTACACATAAAGTCGAAAACGGATTGCCGGGTAGCGGTCAGTATGAAGAACGGGTTAAAGAATTTTTTATTTCCGGCATTTTCAGCACAGGCTTTGAAGAGTATGATAAAAAAATGGTATTTGTTGATATTGCCCAACTACAAAAATTAAATTACTGGACCAAAGATCAAATTGGCGGGTTTGAAATATCGGTAAATAATTTTAAAGATATTGATAAAATAGCCGACGAGGTTGACGAATTAATTGGAGCAAACCTTGCAGCTCAAACAGTGCGCGAGGCCAATGAAACTATTTTCTCGTGGCTCGACCTTCAAGATGTAAATGCCTGGATAGTTATCGGCTTAATGGTGCTTGTGGCCTCCATCAATATGGTGTCAGCACTGCTTATCCTCATCCTTGAACGTACAAACATGATTGGCATACTAAAAGCAATTGGAAGCGACAACGGCGGTATTCAAAAAATTTTTCTTATTAATGCAGCCTACCTAATTGGCAAAGGTTTGCTTTGGGGAAACATTATTGGACTTGGACTGTGTGCATTGCAATTGTACACCGGTGTTATTAAACTACCCGAAGAAACATATTACGTACCGGTGGTGCCTATCAATATAAATATTGTACAGGTTATTCTACTCAATGCGGGAACTCTTGTTACTTGCTTGCTTATGCTGTTGTTGCCTTCGTTAATTGTTTCAAAAATTACACCGGTAAAGGCTATCCGATTCAGCTAATGTTTTAATTTTACAAAATAAATTTTATACTTATGTACTTCAACAATATACTCGAAACAATTGGTCGGACCCCGCTGGTAAAGCTGAACAAAATCACAAAAGATATTCCGGCGCTTTGCTTAGCCAAGGTGGAAACATTTAATCCCGGAAATTCTATCAAAGATCGTATGGCTCTGAAAATGATTGAAGATGCTGAAAAGCAAGGCAAATTAAAACCCGGCTATACCATAATTGAAGGTACCTCGGGTAATACAGGAATGGGCTTGGCTATGTGCGCAATTATAAAAGGCTACAAATGTATTTTTACTACAACCGATAAGCAGAGTAAAGAAAAGGTAGATGCCTTGCGGGCCTTTGGTGCCGAAGTAATTGTTTGTCCCACAAATGTTGCGCCCGAAGATCCTCGCTCGTATTATTCAGTATCGTCGAGATTAGAAAAGGAAACGCCCAATTCGTGGAAAGCGAATCAATACGATAATCTTTCGAACTCGCGTGCGCATTACGAAACCACCGGCCCCGAATTATGGGAACAAACCGAAGGAAAAATTACCCATTTGGTTGTGGGTGTGGGTACAGGAGGAACAATTTGTGGCACCGGAAAATTTTTGAAAGAAAAGAATCCGAAAATAAAAATATGGGGCATTGATACTTACGGTTCTGTATTTAAAAAATACAAAGAGACGGGGGTATTCGATAAAAATGAAATTTACCCTTATATAACCGAAGGAATAGGTGAAGATTTTTTACCACAGAATGTTGATTTCTCACTGATTGACCACTTTGAAAAAGTAAGCGATAAAGATGCTGCTATTTACACACGCGAAATTGTACGCCAAGAAGGAATATTTGTAGGTAATTCGGCCGGAGCTGCAATAGCCGGTCTGCTGCAACTAAAAAATAATTTTAAGAAAGACGATGTGGTAGTAGTTATTTTCCACGACCACGGATCGCGTTACATGGGTAAAATGTTTAATGATGAATGGATGCGCGACAGAGGTTTTCTTGTGCAGGAAAAAATTAAAGCAATTAACCTCATTCAAAAACACAAGCATCAAAAACTTATCAGTTTCGAAAAAGATGCTTCCGTAAAAAGTATTCTCGAAAAGATGGTGCATTTCAACATATCGCAAATACCCATTACCAGCAAAGGCAAATTTGTAGGATCGGTCAACGATTCGTACTTATTTGGAAAACTGCTTCAAGAGCCTGAACTGCGAAATCAAACAATCGAATCGCTGATGCAGCCTGCTTTTCCATTTGTTGAAGCATCGATGAGCATCGAAGATGTTTCTAAAAAAATAACACTTGCCAACACGGCCGTATTGGTAAGAGATGAATCCGGCGAACCACACATTATCACCAAACACGATATTATTGAAGCTATCGGGTAGTTACGACTGAATTAACTTTACTCCAATTGCACATTGCAGGCAACGCTTATGCGTACAATATTCATTCTTTAGTTGAAGCAAGGCTTGCGTCTGATAGGCGCTTACAGATTTTATTCCGAATTTCTTCCAATTGGCAATAGTAGCATTTTTTTCAGGCGGGATAGATTCAAGCAGCATTAATGCTTGCTCGGTATATTTTGTTTCACCTTTATTTTTTCCATAAACAAAAAGGAAAGGGACAATTGTATTTATAATGATGCTATGCACTCCTTCGCTTCCCAAGGATTTTATTTTTTTACTCGATTTATTATCGAATGTATAATGCGTTTCCCAATAGTCGGAGGCTTTAAGGTCGAATAACTTTTTAAGATTATCGGGATTTGATGTTTCAATAATTTTTGAAAACAAATGAACACTTTTGTGTATAAGGTCTGCAAACTGCGCAATACGTATTGAAGGAAAATTAGATGGGCGAAGTCTCATAAATTTCCATAAATGTGAATCAATAGGTTGTAGCTTATATTTTTTTCTCAAAAATTCGTATTCTGTTTGTAAATATTGCGGATAAGTATCCTTGAACTGTTTATTCAATAAGCCGGCCTGCCCAAACAGAAGCGCCTCAATCTGAAATAAGCTGTTTTTATGTTTCGCTAAAACAGCGTTAGGTATTGACTTTGCCAATAGCTCAAATGGAATTGAATTTATTTTAAAACCAAAGCTTCGTGCTACCTGCTGATAAAAAGTTTCTTCCCAATTATTTTTATTTTTCTCGAGGCTTTGAAAAAACACTTCCGTCTTGCACTCCAAACGTTCGGCAAGCACACGGTGAAGCCATGAGTTAATCGTAAAATCAGCGACCGATTTTAGTTGAGATGCACAAGGAACCCAATCTTTACCGGCTTTAAATTTGAGGTATTTTTTAAACAAACTATCATCGAATTTCCCTTCTAATTGCAGTGTAGGAATTTGCTCGCCGTTTCTTCGAAAAAGTTTTTCATCATCACGATACACCACATGTAAAATAATATTGTCGTATGCTTTGTCAAGCTGATGGTTATGTCGTTTCCAGTCCGAGGAACGCAGGTGAACTTCAACATTTCCTGCCCATAAGGTTTTCCCAATTTTTAAT
>JADLGT010000036.1 GCA_020849195.1 Bacteroidia bacterium | reverse complement strand
GTGGAACCGATAAAGGTTTAGATAAAATAATAACAGTAGTATCACCTGTTGAAATGCGCATTGCCCGTGTAATGAAACGCGAAGGGTGGAGTAGGGAAGAGGTAGAGCGACGAATAAATAATCAATGGAGCGATGATGAAAAAATAAAACGATCGGATTTCGTATTGTATAATGATGGGAACCGGATGCTAACTCCGCAAATACTCGAACTGCATAACAAACTCATCTCATTGAATTAATTTTACTGCAACATCAATGAAAATTCTTACGATTGAACAGGTACGCGAAGCCGATGCTTATACAATAGCGCATGAGCCAATTAGCTCTATCAACTTAATGGAGCGTGCCGCTACTGCTTGTACAGATTGGTTTACAACAAATCTGTTGCCTGAAATAAATCAACACATCCACATATTTTGTGGCTTAGGCAATAATGGTGGCGATGGATTAGCCATTGCCAGATTGATGGCTGCTAAAAACTTTATTGTTGTTGTTTATATTGTGCGTTATAAAAATACCTGTTCCGAAGATTTCTTAATCAACGAAAGACGGTTGAATAAAATCCCTTCCGTTGCTATTATTAACCTTAAAAGCGAAACGGATGTTAATGCGTTACAATTCAAAAAGGGTGATGTAGTGATTGACGCAATAGTTGGTTCAGGTTTAAATAAACCCATAGAAGGGCTTGTGGCTAAAACAATAGAAGCCATAAATAAGTTTTCTGTAAATGTTTTTTCTATTGATATTCCTTCAGGTCTGTCTGCGATACCTTCTATACATATAAATAAACAAGGTGTAGTTATAAAAGCCACTCACACACTCACATTTCAAATTCCAAAATTGGTTTTCATGTTTCCTCAACATGGCGAGTATATTGGCGATTTTACATTACTCGATATTGGACTCGACAATTCATTCATCAATCAACAATCAACAATTAATTATTTTACCACACTTGCCGATGTTCGAATTATAATTAAACCACGCGGCAAATTTTCGCATAAAGGCACGTATGGACACGCATTGATTATTTCGGGATCTTATGGAAAAATGGGCGCTGCTCAGCTTACTTCAAGGGCTTGTTTAAGGAGTGGTGCAGGGCTTGTTACAGTTCATCTGCCTAAATGTGGTTATGAAATAATGCAGACGAGTTTGCCCGAAGCAATGGTGAGCATTGATAGTGATATTCATTTTATATCCGCACTACCTAAGCTAGATAAATACACTGCCATTGGAATTGGACCCGGAATTGACACCGAAAAACAAACACAAAATGTTTTAAAACTTTTGATACAAAACTGTGCAGTTCCACTTGTACTTGATGCTGATGCGCTTAATATTTTATCTGAAAATAAAACATGGCTCTCATTCTTACCCAAAGGAACTGTTTTAACTCCGCACCCAAAAGAATTTGAACGTTTAGCAGGGAAAACAGAAAACGATTATGAGCGCTATGGCTTGCTTCGCGATTTTGCATTTAAGTTTGGAGTGTATGTTGTGTTGAAAGGCGCACACACTGCTGTCGCTTGTCCGGACGGGACAGTTTATTTTAATTCAACGGGCAATCCCGGTATGGCTACAGCCGGAAGTGGAGATGTACTTACAGGTATAATTACGGGACTTCTTGCACAAGGCTTTAGTCCTAAAGAAGCTGCCCTACTTGCTGTGTTTTGGCATGGCTTAGCCGCCGACATCGCAATGGATACATCCGGTTCGCTATCTGTTATTGCGGGCGATATTATTAGTGCAATGGCAAAGGCGTTTAAAATTATGATCAAGTAAATTAACGGTATATTTGGAAAAACAATACTGCATTGCAAAGCATAAAAAATCAATATATCATTCCAAATATTGTACCGGCTTCGGAAGCTGCTTTGATGAGCGATGTTTATTTGGTAGTGCTTTACGCCACTCGTATTCCTCCACATCTTGCTGTAGCAGTAAACGGAAAACTTTTTACGTTAACTATAAAAGGAGCAACTGTTGATGGCGAACTCAGTGCTTTGTTGAAGCTCATCCGCCGGCGTAACATTGATACTATATTTATAAAACTTTCTGTGCCACCTGTTTTTACCTTGCATCAACTGCACAACGAAATCAGGAAATATACACTTGCCTATCCACGTGTGGATGTGGGTATTGCCACCTGCCTTAGCCCAATTAAAGATTTTTGTGCTGGAGTTTACGAGGCCCAAATGCAACACGTTAATTATTTATTCGACCTTTTGCCTAAGTTGTACGAACGTAATGTAATTTCATCGTGTAGCCACCTAAACCTCGATCGTTTTCTTATTGCCGATTCATTTTATCTTTCTAAATATAATATGAATGATATTTACGAGGGTATTCGTTCTGCTTCTTATTCTGCCGTATAATGCTTTCTGCCGATAACATAACCTTGCGAGCACTTGAGCCTTCTGATATTGATTGGCTGTACAAATGCGAAAACGATACCGGTATATGGCAAGTGTCGAATACAATTGTCCCCTATTCGAGGCATGTGTTAGAACAATACATTCTTAACTCGCAACTTGATATTTACACAACAAAACAATTGCGACTAATTATTGAATTAACAGCAGATAAAAAAATAATTGGTTGTATCGATTTGTTTGATTTTGATCCACACCATCGTCGTGCCGGAGTGGGTGTTCTTATTACCGATAAGGCTAGCCTTGGTAAAGGAAACGCATCAGCAGCTTTATCGTTACTGATTAATTATGTCTTTACTAAGCTAAACCTTCATCAGTTATATTGCAATGTGTCTGCAAAAAATGAGGCAAGCATAAAACTTTTTATTAAACATGGTTTTGAAATTACCGGAATAAAAAAACAATGGGTTATTCGTGAAAATAATTGGGATGACGAGTATATGTTGCAACTGATTAATAAGCGTGTATAAAATTATGGAAACCAAAAAATGCCCTGAGTGCGGTGAAGCAATAAAAGGAAGGTCGGATAAAAAATTTTGTTCCGATTTATGCCGTAATGCCTATAACAACAAGCAAAACAGCGATGCTACAAATTATGTGCGCAACGTTACAAACATTTTGAGAAAAAACAGACGCATCCTTTCGGAATTTATCACAAATGAAACTGCTAAAACCACAAAAAATAAATTGATTGAAAAGGGTTTTATGTTTAATTATATAACCAATACGTACACCACCCAAAAAGGAACAACCTATTATTTTTGTTATGAGTACGGCTACCTTCCGCTTGAAAATGATTTTTATTTTTTGGTGAAAAGAAACGAAGACAGGAAGTAATTACTTAGGCATACTTTTCAAAATACGCTCAAGGTCTTCGGGGGTATCAACACAATGGCTGTCGTGGTGAGTAACAGCAACTTTTATTTTGTAACCATTTTCAATCCAACGCAATTGTTCTAGCGATTCGGCTTTTTCGAGCGCAGATGGTTTTAGTTTAGTTATCTTTTCAAGTATATCGCAGCGATAGGCATACAGACCCACATGACGATGATAAGTAAAATGTTTGTGCCATTCTTTTTTATCAATTCCTTTTATATATGGAATGACCATACGACTGAAATAAAGCGCTTCCTTATTTTCATTCAGCGTAACTTTTACTTCGCCTTCATTAAACAACAAATCCTGTGAATCAACGGGAATAACTAAAGTTGCAAGCTCCGTTTTCCCATCTATTAATAAATCGGCAATTAATTCTATCTGCGACGGGTCGATAAATGGTTCGTCGCCCTGAATATTTATTACGTAGCTGAAGCTACCCTCCATTTTTTTTAAGGCCTCGAAGCACCTGTCGGTACCGCTTTGGTGATTACTTTTGGTCATTACACATTCCCCGCCAAAATATTTTACATGAGATGCAATGCGTTCATCGTCGGTTGCTACAATAACCTTGTTAAGGCTTTTTGATTTTTTAGCTTGTTCATACACACGCTGAATCATACTTTTTCCATTTATATCAACCAAGGATTTTCCGGGAAACCGGCTGGAAGCATAACGGGCAGGAATAATACCAAGCAACATAGGCGAGTTAAGAATTATATTTTATGGCGAATTTACTCGTTACAGAAAATATCTAATTAATTATTTATAGTGGATTTGATATAGTAATCTGATTATTTTCTCCTGAATAGAAAAGTGTTTCGATAGTATTTCGATTTTCGATGTACTCTTTATAAACACTAGAGTAGGAGGCTCTTTCGTTGATTACGCGGTCGTAATTATCTTGCATAGTTATAATCATTTCGCAGGCTTCACGCACCGCATAATGCCCCGACTCATTTGCTGTAATATAATCGGCAAGATTGTTTTTTATAATATATTCATTAAATACCGGGAGTGTTTTTCGTGCTATCAATATTCGCAGACCTGCAAGCCTGGCTACCGCCAAATCAATTACATCATCAAAAATGAATGCTACTTCGCTAGGTTTAATTTTATTCGTGGTACAAAAATGATTAAACGCATCTGTTTTTTTTGCCACTTTGTAATAGCAAGCGTGTATGTGTTCGCGCTTACTCCAGTAAAAGGAGGTATTGTTGCGTTCGCCTGTAATAACTGCTATTAAAGGAGATCGTTTGTAATTCTGCCAGTATGAAAACCGCAGCAGGTTAACTCCCATTGAATCAATTTCGTTGAAGGTACTCGATCTGGTTTCATTTTTTTGTCCGTTGCTAAATACGCCATCCCAGTCAAAAACAAAAGCTTTAATATTCTTTGAATCGCGAGCTATCATTTCGGGGATGGCCAAAAAACGCCCCCCTTCATCTGTAAATTTTTCGACTGTATCTTTTAAATACATAAGGAAACTTAGTTTTTCAAATCTTGTATATCGAGCATCCCTATTGGTTTTCCGCTGCTAAGCACAAGGATATTATCAACACTTGTTTTTTTAAAAACTGCGGCAGCTTCATTTAATAAAGCATCGGCATCTATCGAAACAGGAGTTTTATAAGTAAGGTCGCTCATTTTTTTATTTAGAGCATCTCTACCGGTTGAAATCAAGCGCCTTAAATCGCCATCCGTGAAAACTCCTTTCACAGAGCCGTCGGTATTAGTAATTATTATGGCACCAAAACCATACTCTGTCATTTTTATTATTGCATCGGAAATTTTTGTATCGGCTGCAACTATAGGATTTGTGCGGTTAATAGCCTCACCAACTTTAACGGTCATTAGTCGGGTGTCAGTAATAAATTGTTCGGTGCCCAAAGTGGTAAAATTATTATCGGTAAGAGATTTTAAAATTTTAAGCGGAACAGTAATGGTGTGAACACCAATATTAATTGCGTTTCGAACATGCTCGGTATTACGAACCGATGAAAACATAATTTTAGTATCGTAGCCATAGTACTCAACAGCCTGAACACATTGTTCAACAAGAGCGAGGGCATCGTGTCCTTGATCTTGCAAACGTCCAACAAGCGGACAAACATAGGTAGCGCCGGCATGCATTGCCATGTAGGCTTGTTGCAAGGTATATACCAAATGTACATTTACGAGGTAACCCTTATTGCGAAGAAGTTTACATGCCCGAACACCTTCCAGCGATACAGGTATTTTAAAAACAGTTTTTTTAGGATCAAGTCCTAGTTTAATTTGGCGTTCGGCTTCTTTTAAAATATCTTCGGCTGTGTTTCCAAGCGCTTCAATTTGCAGCACCGGTACCATTTTCGAAAGTTTAACAATAGTGCCGTCAATATCGTTTATGCCCTCGCGCTGCATAAATGTTGGCGTGGTGGTTAAGCCGTTAAGAAAGCCGAGTTTAAAACCTTCTTCAATTTCTTTGAGGTTGGCCGAATCTAAGTATAGTTCCATACGATTTTATTTG
>JADLGT010000035.1 GCA_020849195.1 Bacteroidia bacterium | reverse complement strand
TCAAGGTTTTTTTAGTTTAGAGGATTGGATACTGTACAATGATGGCGTTTATTCCTTCCCAATAATTTTGAAAAATAAATGCAGCAGACAATCCTGACACATGAGGTTAATGCCAATAGTTATTAAAACTAAACCAAGCAAACGATTAGCCCATTGCTGAACTGTCGGTGTCATAACATTTCGTAATTGGTTAGCAATTATTGCCTTTAATATGTCCGTTGAAACAACCGTAGTAAGTGCCGATCCAAGGCTGACCAAGATATGGAGATTTGAAAATTTAAATTCGGCACTGATGATGCTCACCCAAACAAACCAAAGAAAAAAAACTGCCGGATTAAATGTATTAAGCAAAAATCCTTTTACGAAAGTTACCGACCACTTTTCTAAAATAATTTCTTCGTTCTTTTTTATTTCCTTTTTTTGAAATAACGCTGCTGCACCAAATAAAATCAATAATATTCCTCCAATAACTTCTATATAAAATTTGTTGCGTTCGTTGTTTAATAAACTTGTTGCGCCAAAGTAGGCTACCGTTACATAAATTATATCGCTAACAAAAATACCAAGTGCTAAAGTAATGCCTGAGATTAGACCATTTTTAATACTGGTTTGAAGTAATGCAAAAAACGATGGTCCGAAGGCAAAGGCCAACATCATTCCTAATCCAACTCCTTTTAAAATTGCCTCAGTCATTCGCTTCGGTTAATCAAATTTCTTTTAATCAAATAGGTTTCCCAATTGTTTAGTTTTTCTTTTTTTAATACTCGCGGAAATTTATTTTGCCCCCCCTCTTTTCCGTTTTCCCTCATCCAATCGTAAAACACTTGCACAGGCAGTAGTTCAACAAACACATCTTTTAGTGCAGCAATACGCTCAACTCTATAATCATCATTCAGTATTTTCAGATGTTCGTCGATTTTTTCTTTGATGAGGCGAGCATCTGCTTTTTCGTTAACACCTATATACCAACGATGAGCAAACAGGGAATCATGATTAATTCCTGCTACAGAAAATTCTTTAATATCAATATTAAGTTCATCCGATACACTTTTTATTGCCTTATTCATGTTGTCTTGCGACAAATGTTCGCCGCATAAACTGAGAAAATGCTTTGTTCGTCCGGTTATTGCTATTTCATAGTGTTCAATGGAGGTAAATTTAATTGTATCGCCGATTAAATAACGCCATGCACCTGCACAGGTAGATATAAGCAAGGCATATTCAACATCTTCTTGTACCTGCCCGATATGAAATGTTTGCGGATTAGGCTTCATCGTACCGTCTTCATCAAAATTCATATCGGTAAAAGGAATAAACTCATAAAAAATTCCATTATTAAGAACAAGTTTCATTCCTTTTGAATTGGGTCGATTTTGATAAGCAATAAAACCTTCCGATGCAAGGTAGGTTTCGAGATAAATAATTGGTTTTGCCAATAATTTTTCAAAACCTTTTTTGTAGGGTTCGAAATGTACGCCACCATGTACATATATGGTAAGGTTAGGCCAAATTTCGTGTATATTTTTTACGTTATAATACTTAATAATACGTTCAAATAAAATCTGTATCCATGCCGGAACACCTGCAACAGAGCCTATATCCCACGACTTTGCGTTTTTTGTAATCTCATCTAACTTAGCGTTCCAGTCGCGTTCTTTCGAAATGCGCGAACCCGGCTTATAAAAATGTTGGAACCAAAACGGAATATTTCCGGCAGTGATGCCGCTCAAATCTCCTTCAAAATAAGTTCCATTATAGTTCAAGTGTGTACTGCCGCCAATCATAAGCATACCTCGCTCAAAATGTTCTTTAGGTAAATCGTAATGGTATTGAGAAAGAATTTGAAGAATACTTGTTTTCTTTATTGCCTTGAGCATGTCTTTGGTAATGGGTATATATTTACTCGATGCTTCAGAGGTACCTGAGCTTAATGCAAAATATTTTATATGGTCGGGCCAGCAAACGTAGGGCTCACCGTTTAATGCTCTGTACCACCATTTTTTAAAAATGGAATTATAGTCGTGAGTATCGACTGATTGTATAAATGAGGAAATAATATCATTTGATCGAAGAGTTTTTGTGAAGTTATAATGTTCGCCAAAAGCAGTAAATTCGGCTTTAGCCAACAATCGTCTCAACGTTCTTAGCTGCAATTGGTAAGCATTTGATTTGCGTATTGTGGGTAACTTCCCACCAATTTCTATTGTGCGTTTTAGTAAGGTACCAAGCAGTGCCATTTCTGTAATTTATTTGCCTAAAATAATAAAATTTGTTGAGCGTAAAATGAAGCATTTTTATAACTAATACCGATGTGATATCTGTAATGGCCCAATTACATTGACCCAAACAGCTATCCGATCGGCATTATACCAATATTGATTGGAAAAAATATAAATCAAATTGGTATAAGGCTTCCTTAATTGGTAAAAATTGCTGATAAATAAAGGAGGTCGGGTATAAAAGGAATAATAAACCGCAAGAAGTTTTGGGCGAAGTAAAAAAATCTTGCAGTGATATTACCTTAACAATGTAATAAAACCATGGTCGGAAAATGGCGATTTTATACACGAACTGTTAAAGTTCAAGAGGTAATAATACGTGCCGTCAACAGCTTCTTTTCCATCTATTTTTCCATCCCAAGGATTATTTATATCACTCGTTTCAAATATCAATTTTCCCCAACGGTTATATATTTTAATATTGAACTCGGAAGCAATTCCTTTGACTGAAATTTTAAATGTGTCATTAATATTATCGCCATTCGGAGTAAATACATTTGGTATAATATACGGCTTTGTTCCCTGCGGAAGTGGAGGTCCGACTAATTCAATAGTATCGGTGGTTGAGCAAGCGCTAAAGGTGGCTGTAACCCAATATTTGCCATTAGTAGCCGGTTTAATTACTTGCGTTGTTTCTCCTGTATTCCACAAAAATGTACTTCCTGAATTTCCTGCATCAAGGGTAATATCACTAAGAGCTACACAGGATAAGTCATAATCAACTCCCAAATTAACTACCGGGCCGGGATTTACAGTAACCTTAACCGTTGCACTGTCAATCCCATTGCAACTCAAAGGATTTATTGCAATAATTTTAACAGAATAAATCCCTCCATTAATAAATTTATGACTGGGTGCCAAACTTGTGTCTTTAGGCGAACCATCTCCAAAATCCCAAATATATTGAGTGGCATTTGAGCTTCCGTTAATAAAGGTGTAGGTTAACGGGGCGCAACCCACCACGCCTGTGGTTGATGCCATTGCAATAACATTTGGTGTTTGAAAATCTATTTTAAAAATAGCGTTATTGCAGTTACCCGACTTATTTGTTTTTGACCATGCTGTTGCTGTAGTAGGAAAGGCAGACGATCCTCCACATCCTGCACAAACAGATTGGTAAACAACTCCTCTCTTATCGAAACGACTTGTGCCGCCATCAACATGTTCATTGTTTCCTCCGCCCGCTCCGAAAAATGTTGCGTATATCAATGTTGCTGCATTTTTTGAAAGCGACATCAAATAGAAATCACAACCATCAGTTGTCGATTTGTATGCATTGGCTGTAACGGGTAAGTTAGTTGTAAGACCCTGTCCTCCCTAAATTGTACCCAAGCACTGCCCCCCCCAACCCGCTATGTAAATAGTCTCGCAGTTGTCAACCAAAAATGCTGATGGAGATACATTTGGTGCAGTATTCACTCCATCGCCTATAATAGTAGAGAATACTGTTGCTGTTAAAGCACTATTTAATTTATGAATAAACAAACCACCCTTCGTACTGCTATATACCCCGGATGTAACTGTATATACACCTTTGGTTTGACCATAAACATAGGGATAGTCTTTTTTATCTACCTGAACAAAATAGCACTGGTCGTAATTTGCGGTTCCCATAAACGAAGATGCCGTTAGCACACTTCCATCCGACTTAAATACACTAATAAATCCATCTATAGCACCCTTGTAAGTTCCGTTTAATACGCCGGCAGTAACCGGAAAATTAGCACTCATAGTACCTCCGGATGTGTACACGTTGTTTTTGCTGTCAAGCGCAATTCCATATACTGCATCATCTTGATTACCTCCTAAATAAGTGCTCCAAACCAACGTGCTCAAATCACTACTCACCTTCAGCACACATCCATCCTGTCCGCCGCCTGCGTAAGTAGTTTTATAGGCACCGGCTGTTACCGGAAAATTAGATGATTTGGTACAAGAAGCTATAAAGCAGTCGCTGTTGTTATCGACAATAATTTCTCCCCGCGCATCATCGCCATAATTGAATTTTAAATTACCGAAGGTGTATTCGGCAGCATCGTAATTAACGGCATCGTCGGACGATCCTCCAATAAATGTTGAGCCAAGCAGAGCTGAGCCTGCTGAATTGAATTTAGTTACAACAATATCAGCTCCGCCATTATGTGTTTTATCGTACGCATTGGTACTAACCGGGTAATTGGTTGAATAAGTTTTTCCGTAAACATATAACTCATCCTGATCATTAACTACCATGCTATGTGGATAGTCATTTTCCGATCCACCAAGATAGGTTGCATAAATTTGATTTTGACCGGTAGGATCATACTTTGTTATGGCTATATCCCATGGCCAATCAATAATGCCACCGGTACCTCCTCCGGCAAAAGTTACTTGATAGGCCCCTACCGTAACAGGATATGCACCAGTAGCGGTGTTTGGCCCCCTTGTGGTATTTGTAGCAATTCCTCCTGCATACATATTTCCTGAATTATCGTAAGTAGCTGTAAAGCCCCAATTATCGGCAGTAGATCCTGAATACGTTGAGCCAATCAAAACAGGGTCGATTACCAGTTCGTAGTTTTTATCATAACCATTCGGGAAGCCAAACGCAACAACATGTTCTTTAAGGATGTATTTGCAAATCACCTCTACTTTTTGCCCATTTATAATTTGAAAAGCATACGGTTTTTGTTCAGTAACAATTCCAAGAGACGTTGATATAGTAAGATTTTCGTTGGTTAAACTTAAATTATCAGCACCGGAGTACTTCATTACAATTTTTGAAGGATCAGCTCCTGTCTTCACAACAAAATCGTATTTGGGGCGCATATCGCTGCTGTATATTTTAAGATCGATGCCATTGTAAATATTGCCATAACTAAGTTCTTCAAAAAGTCTTACTTGCGATGCCCAATGTTTCGAATCATTCCCAACATAATAATTATGGTAGGCCGGCGACATACGAATAGGTCTTGGAATTACATTGGTGTTAGCATCGACAAAATCAACTCGGTAGGCATGATAATATGCTGTTGCCTTTTCTGCAATTATTCTCTCCTTGCTTTTTGGATGATGGTTACTAATCAGCTCATGAAGGTCGCGCATTTTAAAAGTGATGGCTCCACTTTCAAAATACAAGTCGATATTTTTAACTTCCGATTTAAAAAGTATCCGTTGGTCCCATTGCCCTTTATTCTCTTCAAACATTAATGTGGAAGATGAATGTGAAAAAGAAATCAATGGAATGAACAGGGTGCAAACAATAATTACAATTTTTTTCATTTTTAATTATTTTATGATACTTGATACTAAGGTAATTTTTTGGAGGATATAAGCAAAGATATTAAGGGAATTTGTTAGCTGTTGGAGTAAAATAAACCGAGATTTTACAACTGAATTTTAAAAACCTCCCCAAAGGCTCATTGAAGCTGCGATTCATTGGGATTAAACAGGATGCCAGGCTAAAAAGTCAAGTCGCTGTTCGCTTTGCGCTACATTTCTAATACACTATCAGAGTTTTTCGAAAGTTTTTTATGGCATTACATCTATTTGTAGCAAATTGCTTTTAAATGCTGTGCATAAACGAATTGACAGCCTCTTTTTGAGATGTTTTTCCCTCTGATTTGCCCGGCAAAATCATACAAGCCTCCAAATAAATAAGCATGGATTTGTTGTAAGCCTTTTGAAGTACCTGTCTCAAACTCTTTGATGGGATTACTCTTAAAAAGAGCCTAAGCCTTCTTTTTGTTTTGTCCGCCAATACCGGTACACCAGTATAATATCTTAGCTCCCTTAAAATTTAACGAAACGTTTTCGATAAGCAGTTCCATTATTTTCCAATTTTATAAAATAAACTCCTGTCGGGATATTTTCAAGATCAACAACATTTTCGACCTGTTTTCGGAGCAGTAATTTCCCTGCCTGATCAAAAATTTCAACCGAGGAAGATCCTGTTAAATTGAAATTTAAATTATGTGTTGCCGGATTAGGGAAAATTACTAAACCGGATTTAGCAGATAGGTGTTCGGCAACAGATGTAGTAATAGAAGGCAGATCGGCTACCCACACACTGCGACCGTGCGTAAAGATGAATAATTTTCTGTCGGATGCTCTGACTTTTACCATTGGTATTGGCGCATCCGGTATGGCCATTTCGTGGCTCCAGTTAACACCTCCGTTAACTGTTGTGTAAAGACCATAATCTGTCGCAACAATAAACACTTTATCGGGTTGCGATGGGTCAACTTCTATCCAATTTACAGGTAAACCCGAAGGGAGATCTCCGCTGATGCTCGTCCAAACGGGGTTATTCGTTTTAGCCCCCGTTACTTTCCATAAACGCGGATTAGTTGACAGAGACGACAACGAAACATACACAATAGAATCGTTATTGGGATGCACAACAATGTTCGAGATAAAACTTGTTTTAATAATGGAGGGCGCACTTGCTCGAATATTCACTTCGCTTCCCGGAACTGCGGTTGCGGCATTATCTACCCTGTAAAATTTTAACTGTTGACCGCCTATGTAAACAGTAGGATTCAATGCGTTTGAAATACCCACACAGTATGGAGAATTTCCATCGCCGTTGAGAATGTTTGTGAGTGGTGTCCAGTTCGTGGCACTATTAACTGTACGCCAAACTCTTTTTAATGTTGCAATATAGAGTTGATTCCCATCGAGCATATTCATTGAGAAAGGATTGACTGTCCAGCCTCCATCGTCTATACCTCCGCTGGCATTAGCATCCATTTCATTTAAACAACTTGTAAATGTAGGATAGTTAACAAGTGCGTTTGTTGCTTTACGTATTGCGCCGTACTGCCAGGCAAGGTAGGCTATGTTTGGGTTTTGTTGATTTACCTGGGTGTAAAATCCATCTCCATTATACGGATCTATTAATTGAAATACTGAATCGTTATT
>JADLGT010000034.1 GCA_020849195.1 Bacteroidia bacterium | reverse complement strand
TTCCCGAATTTGGTATGTATCCTTATTATGGAGTTATGAATAATCCAAATCGTGAAAGCAGAGTTGAAGTAAAAAATTTATCGTGCCGCCCTTGTTCGAAAATTGGCTACAATAAATGTCCAAAGAAGCATTTTAAATGTATGAATGAAATTGATGAGGACAGAATTATAAGCCCGATAAAAATATGAGTGCAACAAAACAAAATTTATAACCGAAACTTTTCAATTGTATTTACAAAAACAATGCCTTCAATTCGGTAGCTTCGGCGGGTTTCATTTTCCCTGCCAATATCAGGCTTAGTTGCTTACGGCGAAGTGCGCCATCATAGCGTTCTTTCTCTTCTTCCGTTTCAGGAACAAGTTCGGGAACAGGTAATGGAGATCCGTTTTGATCTACCGCAACAAATGTATAAATGGCTTCATTTGATTTTGTACGTTCGCCGGTAACGGCATTTTCTACCCACACATCAATAAAAACTTCCATTGATGAGTTAAATGCACGCGATACTTTCGATTGAATAGTAACTATACTTCCAAGTTTAATCGGATTTCCGAACGATACGCTGTTTACCGAAGCTGTTACCACAACCCGTTTACAATGCCTGTGTGCCGAAATAGCGGAAGTAATATCCATCCAGTGCAACAGCCTTCCTCCGGCAAGGTTGCCCAGTGCGTTCGTGTCGTTGGGCAGTACAAATTCGCTTGTTACCGCCAGCGATTCTTTTGCAGTTTTTGATTTTGCCATGCAACAAATGTAAGAAGATATTTTCTGAACGCTTATCGGCACGAATGTTTAACTTTGCGTCCATGAATCCTTCCTGGTTCCCTTACTTGTTAGCAACACACATTGTTTTTGTGGTAACTTGGTTTGCCGGTTTGTTTTATATTCCCCGCTTATTTATTTACCACACAGAATCTCAACAAAAAAACGAACCCGAACGAACAATACTTTCCGACCAGTTTAAAATTATGGAAAAACGTTTGTGGTATGGCATTACCTGGCCTTCTATGCTGCTAACGTATCTGCTTGGGTTTTCGGTTGCAAGTTTAAATGCCTCGTACTATTTTGCTTCGGGGTGGTTTTTTATAAAACTTGCATTTGTATTCGGGCTGACACTTTACCACCTGCAATGTGGAATTATTTTTAAACAACTGCAAAACGATATTTTCAAATGGTCGGGAATAAAGCTGCGTTTTTGGAATGAGTTAGCTACTTTATTTTTAGTAGCCATAGTTTTTATTGTTGTGTTAAAGGAACAGGGAAATTTTTGGTGGGGCATAATTGGTCTTGTACTATTTTCTGCGCTGCTTGTTATTTCAATTCTTATCTATAGAAAAAAAAGGAAGGCAACAATCGTCCCTCCAATTGATTCGGGAACGGAAGAGGGAAAATAATTCTCTGAAAAAATTTACTGAACCAACATCCATGCGGCGGTAGTGGTTCGTACCCGTGCAAGTTCGTTATAGGCTTTGTCTTGATTGGTAAAATTGCCACTGCTTACAATGTATAAGCCGTCTTTATTCCTTCCGATAATAGACGCATTTAAATTTTTGGCTTTGAGCATCGCTACAAAATTATGTGCATTGGCTTCTACTTTGAAACATCCGCACACAATGTGATATTTCGCAGCGCTGTTTTGTTTCAATATAGTTGAAACCACGGCGGTTTTATCGGGATCGTGAGTTGTTGTTGCTTCGTTTTCCTTTAAACGCACCGGCAATTTCCGATCAACATCATTAACAAAAGCAATTTCGGTAATGGTTTCAGTACTATCAATTTTTATGTTTGATTTTTCGGCATTAAAATCCTTTTCGGTTAAGGCCGGTTTTATTTCGGTGCGAGGCGAATAAAGCGCTACAAGTTTTGGAGCAAAAGGATTGAGAGAGGAAAAATTTATTCCGCTCAATACGTTAGACTGAACTGAAAGAAAAATGAGCGATACAGCCAACAACAACGTTAGTGCTGAAATAATCACCGGAACAATTTTTTTTCGTTTTTTTTCCTGGCGAATAGGCTCCTTATCAATAAATTTCTTTTCGGGGCGGCGATCAATGCTGTCGCGTTTTACCGGCAACGACTGAACAGGCGTCATGCCAAATGATTCAATAAGATAGTTTACCGTTTTATCGGGCTCAAACTGTATGTTACGTTCGGCATCATAAAACAAGGTTCCTACTTGTTCAATAGTTACCCTTTCACCCTTTTTTAATAAGCCGTTACATTCGACCACATAGCTGTTAATGATGCTTCCTGCTTCGTTGAACGATTTATTTTCGACCTCAGCAATGCAATGAGCCAATAAGCCATCGCTTTTTTTCAAATGTTTATTAAATGAAATATTTTTATGCGGAGGATTAAAAATGTGTTGTGTTACATGAAGTTTGGCGGGAGTATAACTGGACACAAAGCCACCAAAGTCGGGCACAATTACGCAGTCGTGCTCGAAAAGCAATGCGCTAATGTGTTTGTCAATCTTCATATGTTTTTAATGTGTGCAAGCTGCTTTCGGCATAAAAATAACAAAATTTAATGGGCTTATGTTAAATATTTGCTTTCTTTAAACCTGCGTTACATTTCTAAAGTAATATCAGGAGTTAAGATTAATTTTTAAAATGGAAACATATAAGGAAAATTTACCAATTACTGCTTGGGCGGAAGACGATCGACCCCGTGAAAAGCTAATGGGTAAAGGTCGTCAGTTGTTAAGCGATGCCGAATTGATAGCCATACTTATTGCCACAGGTAATTCTGATGAGTCGGCAGTTGATCTTTCTAAACGTATATTGGCATCTGCAAACAATAATTTGAATGAGTTGGCAAAATTAACCGTAAACGACTTAATGAAATTTAAAGGTATTGGTGAGGCAAAAGCCGTAAGCATTGTTGCAGCACTCGAACTTGGCCGGCGGCGAAAAGAAACCGAAAGCGTTAAACGCGAAAAAATAATTACAAGTAACAATGTGTTCGAAATTTTCAAACCAATATTAGCCGATCTGCCTCATGAAGAGTTTTGGGTTTTATTTTTAAACCATGCCGGTTTCGTTTTAAAAAAAGAGCTCATTAGTCGCGGAGGAATTGCCGGAACAATAGTAGATGTAAGAATAATTTTTAAAGCAGCGATAGAAAATTTATCCAGTGCTGTTATTCTATGTCATAACCACCCTTCGGGTAATACGAAGCCCAGCGAAAAAGATATTCAACTCACAAAAAAAATGAAAGAAGCCGGCAAAATACTCGACATAGCAGTTTTCGATCACATCATTGTTAGTGAATTGGGGTATTACAGCTTCGCAGATTCGGGTGCATTGTAAAAAAACTACTAATAAGGATAGTAAAGATGTTGCCTGCTGTTTTCAATTCCCTTGGAAAAATCAACCCCTAAATCCATTTCATTTTAGTAAAAACCAAACCATAATAATATCTTTATGGCAGCAAGAAAAACAATGTTAAAAATTCTCACCATTATCGGCGCGCGCCCTCAAATAATTAAAGCTGCCGCATTAAGCAGAGCCATTAAAAATAATTTTACGGGAAAAATAAGAGAAATTATTCTTCATACCGGACAGCACTACGACACAAATATGAGCCGGGTGTTTTTTGATGAGCTACAAATTCCACTACCGCAATACAACCTGAACATTGGTTCGGGTACACATGCTCAACAAACTTCGGCAATGATCAATGGAATAGAAGAAGTGCTGCTAAAAGAAAAACCCGGATATATTGTACTTTACGGCGACACCAACTCAACATTAGCGGGATCAATTGCGGCATCAAAAATAGCTGTGCCTATTGTACACATTGAGGCGGGCTTGCGTTCGTACAATAAAAATATGCCCGAAGAAATTAACCGAATTTTGTGCGATCACGTTTCAACACTTTTATTTTCTCCTACAAAAACAGGTTTCGCCAATTTAGTAAAAGAAGGTTTTAGAAAAAATACACGTGCCCCATACACTGCCGATAATCCAAAGATTTATCATTGCGGTGATGTGATGTACGATAACAGCCTGTATTTTGCCAAGCAGGCAGAACACAAAACAACTCTACTTAAACAATTGCAATTGCAGC
>JADLGT010000033.1 GCA_020849195.1 Bacteroidia bacterium | reverse complement strand
GCGAAAAGTATCTGCTTGCGGAGTTATGGCTCCTTCAAAATATCCTATTTCACTTTCGTAATGATTGCGCATATCAACCACAATGGTAGTTGGCAATTCCATAGCTTTATTAAACTCATCGGCGGTGAGATGTTTGCCTACATTTGTTACATCAAACGATTCATCCTTTAGCCCATCGGCTACAATTTTATTTCGCACTTTAACAGCAAGTTTGTAAAACGATTTTCCATCGTCTTCAACGGCAATTTTAAACGGAATGTTTTTAAAATAGATATTGGCATAAAGTTGCTCTTTAAACAAATCCCAGTTTGATTCGGGAACACTCATCTGTGCGTTAATACCTTCGCGGGCAATATAAATTCGCCCCATTATATTCAATTCATTCCATTGTTTGTATAATTCATCCCTCAGCATTTGCGGCTCGCTAATAATAACGTAACGATAAAACGATAGTGTAATGCGCTTAACAGTATCTTCCGTTAATCGTTTTTTTAAAATACGTTTATCAATACGATTGTGTAAAACTGCCATTTGTAGGGCTGTTGGTAATTTATGGCAAATTTACAGAGATATTTTTTACTTTTAGCCCAATAAAATCAGGTGATTAATTTATGGCTGCAAAAGAAAAAATATTAATAATAGGATCGCAGGGTCAGATTGGAACCGAACTACTCGAGCATTTACGTAAGCTATACGGATTGGATAACGTAGTGGCATCAGATGTAAAAGAACTATCGCGCGAAGAGTTAAGCTCTTGCGGCATATACGAAACGTTAAATATACTGGACGCCAAACGGCTGCACGAAATCGTTAAAAAGCATACTATTAAACAGGTTTATCTGTTAGCTGCTCTCTTATCGGCCACAGCCGAAAAAAATCCGGGCTTTGCTTGGGAACTTAACATGAACGGTTTGTTTAATGTGCTTGATATGGCCAAAGAAGGCTTGCTTTCAAAAATATATTGGCCTAGTTCTATAGCTGCTTTTGGCTCTACCACCCCCAAACAAAACACACCACAGTTTACAATAATGGAACCCAATACTGTATATGGTATAAGCAAACAAGCCGGCGAACGTTGGTGCGAATATTATTTTAATAAATACAAAGTAGATGTTCGCAGCCTGCGCTATCCGGGATTGATCAGTTGGAAATCGGCACCCGGAGGGGGAACAACCGATTACGCCATACATATTTTTCACGAAGCAATTAAAACCGGTTCATACAATTGCTTTCTATCTGAAAACACTGTTTTGCCCATGATGTATATGCCCGACGCCATTAAAGCTACGGTGAATATAATGCAGGCCGATGCGTCTAAAATAAAAATCCGGTCAAGCTATAATTTGGCGGGGTTCAGTTTTTCTCCACGCGAAATAGCCAATGAAATAAAAAAACATATACCCTCTTTCAAAATAACTTATACGCCCGATTTTAGGCAAGCCATAGCTGATAGTTGGCCTCAAAGCATTGATGATTCAAAGGCCCAAGCTGATTGGGATTGGAAGCCAATTTTTGATTTGGAAAAAGTAACAATAGATATGTTAACAAATCTCAGGAACCAAAAAGATTAAAAAAGCTCAATTTTTTTAAAGTAAAGTGCGTATTATTGCATAACTTATTTAGGTCGGTTTAAAGTGGGGATTCATCTAAAAACGAAACTTTATTTAGCCCGATTAAGTATAAATAGTCAAATTAGCATAATTAAAAGGTTTACAATGAAGAAGCTAGTCTTATTATTTCTGTTTGTTATTTGTAAAGTTTCTTTCGCTCAATCGGGTAAAGATTCGGTAAACGTAACCGATGCCGATGGAAAAAGGCAAGGTCGTTGGGTGGTAACCAATAAGTTGATGAAGCCTCCTTTGGTTGGTTATACTGAAGATCAAAAAGTGGAGGAAGGTCGTTATGTTGATTCCAAAAAAATTGGAATATGGGTTGCCTATTATGCCAACGGAAAAATGAAAAACCGTATTACGTTTGAAGGCGGAAGACCTTTTGGTAAAGCCATAATGTATCACGAAAATGGTAAAGTAGCCGAAGAGGGATTATGGAGAAATAACCGTTGGGTAGGCGATTATAAGCTTTACTACGAGAACGGAGAAGTTCAGCATGAATTTAAATTTAACTCCGGTGGGAAACGCGAAGGCAATCAGAAATATTTTGCCGAAAATGGTCAGTTAATTATTGAAGGGGAAATGAAAGACAGTAAGGAAATTGGCACATGGAAAGAATTTTATGAGAATGGAGATTTGAAAGCAGAAAAAGCATTTAATGATGGAACAATAGATCCGGTTAACACAAAAACATACGAACCTAAAAAACCGGTAGAGCCGAAAAAAGAAGACGCCTCTGTTAAAGAAGAAGAGCCGAAAAGCCCGGCTGCTGTAAAGGTTGATGCTACCGAAAAACCAAACGAAGGTGCTGTAAAAAACACCAAACCTTTTACCGGCGAAGGATACGCCAAATTATTCAGACCCGATCGGCAAATTTCTAAAGATGGTGAGTTTCATAAGTTCAGACTCATAGACGGTAAAACATATATATACAATAACAATGGTATTCTTGAGCGTATAGCCGTTTACCAAAACGGTAAGTACATTGGCGATGCGCCACTTCCGGTAGAGTAGCCCTGTCGTACAGCTTTTATATACTAATTTTTTTTCTTTTCTTTGGCTCCCTATGGAGCCATTATTTTTATACAATACACTTACTCGACAAAAAGAAAAATTTCAACCACTAAATCCTCCCTTAGTGGGCATGTATGTATGCGGACCAACAGTGTATAGTGATGTGCATTTGGGAAATTGCCGCACTTTTATTTCGTTTGACATGATTTATCGCTACCTGCTTCATGCAGGATTTAAGGTAAGGTATGTTCGCAATATTACCGATGCCGGTCATTTGGAAGGAGATCTCGATGAAGGCGATGATAAATTTGCCAAGAAAGCAAAGATCGAACAAGTGGAGCCAATGGAAATTGTTCAGAAATATACACTTGGTTTTCATGAAGTGATGGCGCTGTTCAATAATCTGCCACCCGGCATCGAACCTACTGCTACCGGGCATATTTCGGAGCAAATTGAAATGACAAAAAAAATAATTGTACAAGGATTTGCATACGTAACTAATGGCACAGTTTATTTTGACGTTGAAAAATATTGTACGAATAATAATTATGGAATTCTTTCCAATCGCAAACTCGATGATCTTTTAACCAATACACGTGAACTAAACGGGCAGGATGAAAAGAAAGGTCGACTTGATTTTGCATTATGGATAAATGCCAAACCCGAACACATTATGCGCTGGCCTTCGCCCTGGGGATGGGGCTTTCCGGGATGGCACATCGAATGTTCGGCTATGAGCATGAAATACTTGGGCGAACAATTTGATATACACGGGGGCGGCATGGATCTTATTGCGACCCACCACACCAATGAGGTGGCACAATCGGTTGCTTGTAATTCTACTCAGCCCGTTAAATACTGGATGCACACCAATATGCTTACCGTTAATGGTGCCCGCATGTCTAAATCGGCCGGAAATGGTTTTTTGCCAAAAGAATTATTTACAGGAAATCATCCATTGCTTGAAAGAGGATACCAACCAATGGTTGTACGTTTTTTTATGATGCAGACGCATTACCGCAGCACACTTGATTTTTCGAATGAAGCCTTAAAAGCTTCCGAAAAAGGATTTGAACGGATGATGAATGCTATACGGTTATTGGATAATTTAAAAATATCCAACTCGTCTTCGGTTAATATTGCCGAACTGAAAACACTTTGCTATGCCGCTATGAATGATGATTTCAATACACCTGTTTTAATTGCCCACTTGTTTGATGGCGTACGACTTATTAATTCTATTAATGATAGCAAAGAAACTATTACTGAGACAGATCTCGTCGAATTAAAAAAACTATATCATAATTTTGTTTTTTCGGTAATGGGATTAAAAGAAGAAACGACTGCTAAAAACAACGATGAGCTTGCAGAGGGTTTAATGAACGCTATACTTGCCATACGCAAGGAAGTAAGATCAAAAAAAGATTTCACCACTTCGGATTTGATTCGCGACGAATTAAAAAAAATAAATATTATAGTTAAAGACACAAAAGATGGTGCTGTTTGGGAGCAGGAGAACTAAATGTTTTGTTAACTATGGTTTGCAGTTAGTTGTTCCACTACTGCTTCTTTTAATTTCATGTACCAACGAACCAAGCCCCGTAGAAAATAAAATCGCAGAACAATCCTCAAAAAAATCAATTAATAAAATACCGACTCCCGATTTTAATTCCGATTCAGCTTATTATTTTACACAGCAACAAGTAGATTTTGGACCGAGAGTGCCGGGTAGCCTTGCCCATGAAAAATGTGCTGAATATCTGACCAACAAACTAAAATCATATAAACTGGATGTGATGGTGCAAAGCGGAGTTGTACAAACATTCGACTCGAAACAATTCAAACTGAAAAATAT
>JADLGT010000032.1 GCA_020849195.1 Bacteroidia bacterium | reverse complement strand
ATCCCGACCATCATCAATATAAAATTTCGGAACTGAAAAAATTAAACCGGCAGTTTGAAAATATTACCACAAAAAATAAAATTATTATTACTACCGAAAAAGACAGTATGCGTTTGAGCAAATCGTTAATTACCGAAACAATACACCATCTACCTTTGTTTTACATTCCAATGGAAACAACGTTTTTATTTGGCGAAGGCGAACTTTTTAACAAGCAAGTGTTTGCACATATTAAACCCTAGTGGATTGAATTTTCAGTGCGGTATTTGGGTTAATTTCCAATTATGGTTCTATGCCATACACATTCTTTCTCACTCAAGCACTTTCACCATGGCTTGTTCTACTCTATTGTTTCCAACCGAAATAATTTTGAAAACATAGTTAGCTGCAGTAATTTCTTGTCCGGATTTAGGAATACTCTCAAACAAATGAATGATAAGCCCACTTAGGGTTTCAAAATTTTCGAACGACGGAAGATTTAGTTTATATTTTTCATTCAGGTAATCAATTTCCAATCGTCCCGAAAATAAAAATTCAATATCGCTTATTTTTTTCTCAATCATTTCTTCTTTATCATGCTCGTCTTCTATTTCGCCAAAAATTTCTTCCATAATATCTTCCATAGTAAGTATGCCCGATGTACCTCCATACTCGTCAACTACCACTGCCATACTTTTATGCTGTTGAATAAATAATGTTAGAATTTCACTGGCCGGCATCGATTCGGGCACAACACTTACGGGCAATAACACGTTACGTATTGACAGCGGTTTTTTAAATAATTCGTTCGAATGCACATAACCTATAATATTATCAATGTTTTTGTTATATATTAATATTTTAGAGAGCCGTGTTTGCACAAACCTCTCTTGCAATTTATCAATCGATTCATTTATTTCTAAGGCTACAATTTCAATTCGCGGTACCATACAAGCGCGTGCTTTAACGGCGGCAAAATCAAGGGCATTCTTAAAAATTTTTATTTCATGTTCAACTTCTTCTTTTTTATTATTCTTTGCTCCTTCACGTACAAAATTGTCCAAGTCAATACGACCAAAAGCAAGTTGATGATTAGCTACATTAGCTTTAAAAACAGACTTAAGTATAAATTCAGAGATGCCGATAGTTAAAAACACAATAGGATACATCAGCCAGTACACAATCCACAGCGGAACAACAAAAAAACTTAAAATAAAATTAGGGTTTATACGAAATACATTTTTGGGTAAAAATTCGGCAGCAATCAAAATAAACAAAGTCGAAACGAGCGTTTGTGTAAACAACAATCCGATAGGCGAATGAATATACGTGCTTACAAATGGGCGAAGCTTTTCCTCCATATAAATACCAAAAACAACAAGTGCAATAGTATTACCAAGCAGCATGGTTCCTAAAAAACGAGCAGGGCGTTTGTTGAAATAAGACAGAATACGGGCAAACCATTTGCCTTGTTTACTTTCCAATTCTATCCTTAGTTTGTTTGAGGTAATGAAAGCAATTTCAAGTCCGGAAAAAAATGCTGAAGAAATAAGTGTAAGTAATATAATGAGCGACGATTCCAAATTTTATTTTTTATTTTCCTGATTATTCGACTGTACTCTTTTGCGCTGGCGCCTGCGTACAGCATACATAACACCCGACACAATTGTAAATATTATGAAATAAACAGACTGGTCGTGATCGCCTTTAATCATGGAATATATAAAAGATATAATTCCTATAATACCTATTGCGAGCCACACTACCTCGAGTATGTACAACATTTTATGTTCGTTCTTCATAGTTATTTTTTATTATGTTCGTCTTCGCTAAGCGCAAGCGTGCCCTTAATATTTTTTATTTTATATCGTGTGAAATCCTGGTTCGACTCCAGCCCATTACCATAAATAATTTCGTTGGCTGTTTTAATTTTCACAAAGGCTTCGGTGTAAATTAATTGTTTTTGTTCATCCCAAATCAGATGTTCGGTGTTGAGTCGCTCTCCTTTTTCATTAACCAGCGTTACGTCGTTTTTCGCTTCCATACGTCCAATGCCTTCATAACGTATTCCGTACTTAGCAGTGAGTTCGGTTTTTATTTTAGCACTATCGTCGTAAAATAAAACATGAACACCTTTCGGAAAAATAACATACGACGTGTCTCGGGTATAATATTCGAGCCAGGGGCTGATGAGCTTTATTTTCAGCTTAGCCGAATCGCTGAAAATTAGTTCAACATCTTTTCCTGTTTTGTCGGGAAATGTATTTTTTGCTGTAACAGCATTTACCGTATCAATATTATTTTTACAGGCTGCTGAGAGAAAAAATAAAATCGGTATAAGATAAGCGAAGCGGTACATTAAATGGAGTTGATTCAATCAAACTTTGGTTTTATAAACCAGCGGTCATTAAGCGAAATACCAAGCATTACATTAACGAATTGCTCCTGAAGCACCGTTGCACTTCCCCGCCGACCTATTTCCACGCCAATGTTAAGTACGTTGTATTGAAACATGTGGCGGTTCCAACCTACCGGAAGCCCAAAACCAATGGAAAACGCTGTCTCAACAAGTTGCGACCCATTAATATACACAGGTTGATTGGCATAGCGAAATCCGCCACGGTAATATACTTTTTTAAAATAGGAAACATTTGTTTCGGTGTGCCGCGAAGGAATATATTGCAATCCAATAACCCATCGCGAACTGTTTTTCAGCCCGCCGTCAACTCCATTAAACATAAAATCCGACCATTTTTGGGCAGAATATTCTGCACCAATTGTAAATCTGTCGCCTTTACGTATAGTAATCCCTGTGCTGAATTTTTCGGGCAAACGTATGGCGTTTTTTTGGTATTTTTCAAATTGAATAGTATCGCGAGTGATGTCGTAATTATAACCATTCAAAAAATAATTTTCGGATTGTGTGTTATTCATCGTATTAATATTTGACGTGGCCGAAAATGTAGCCCCCCACACAATACGTATATTGTCGCGCAAATCGCGATGCCCCAACGAATCTATTGTAAAACCGTACTGCACCCCATAGTCGAAATAAAAATCATTCACATTTGTACGACGAATTATTTTTCCGTTAAAATATCCCTGACCGGGCGGTAAAATTACTTTGCTGTTATTTTCAATTAAGCCAAACAAGTAAGACGCATTTGCGCCAAACGAAAAATTTTTTATTTTAAAACCGTTACTCCAAAACACTTTATCAATACCACCACTTCCGCTGTATGTATAATTTACAGTTCCTATGCTGTCAATATTTTTAGTGTCGGTTACATTATACCCTACACCGCTCAATGGTTGTAAGCCAAAACCTGTACCCCAAAATTTTGTAACAGGAAACCCGAAAGCAATATAACCAAGTGATGCCACATTAGTTACTTGGCTTTGAGTGCTTGTAATAAGTTTTGTTGTGTTACTGGTCATTCCTGTTTCAAACGTAGTAAGTTTGATATACGGAAATGATGCAGGATTAGAAAGATTAATATTAAAAGGAGTTATTGTGTCATTTTGCATAGCTGTCCCAAGTCCTCCCATCGAAAAATTTTGCGAATACCCTTTGTCACTAATATCGCCAATTCCATATCTCGAATAGGGTGAAGAAGTAACCGATTGTGCTGAAACTAAAAGAGGGAAAAAATGGGTGCCGGCAGAAAGTAGGACGCAGAACATCCAAGTTTTTATTTTATTGTTCATTGCCGGTAATTGGTGTATTAAAATTTAAAATAATATTGAGCCCCTTAAGCACCAAATCAGGGTCAGCAAAGATGGCATTTTTTAAGCGTTTCTCAAAAAATGCTGAATCTCCACCGGTAAGCGCTATTTTAAGATTTTTATATCGCTCATTATATTGGTTGATAAGGCCATTTACTTCGGCTAAAGCTGCGATTTGCACTCCTGCTAAAATAGATTCTCGCGTATCGGTTCCAATCAATTTTTCAAAATCTGCATCCTGACTAATTAATGGTAAACGCGAGGTAAAAGTATGAAGTGAGTTAAATCGCATATTAAGTCCGGGTGCAATAGAACCACCCATATATTCGCCTTGCTTATTCAAAAAATTAAATTTAATACATGTTCCTGCATCAATCACCAACACATCCGATTTTGGAAATATTTGCTGCGCCGCAATTACAGGAGGAATACGATCGCCTCCAAGGCTGAATGCTGTTTTATATAAGTTTCTGATAGGGATTGGCGTTTGTGCGCTGTATTCAATAGTTGACGATAGTTCAGATTTTATTTTATTAATCAACAATGCTGCTTTATCTGTTACAGAAGAAATAATAGCCCGATCCGCTTTATTTTTCTTGATAAACTCATTAATTGCATGCGTTTCGTCTAAAAGAAAATATCGCTTAGCGATTAAATTTTTGCTATCAAAAAAAGCAATTTTTATGCGCGTTGTACCTATATCTGCAACAAGATTCATAGATCAAAAATAGTAAATTATAAGAGGGTTGTTTGCTATCTGCTTGAATAGGCTAAAACAGCTCTGTTTTATTGCTTTGCCACCCGGCATCAAAGTAGCGTATATAAACCGTTTGAAAGTGAATCTGTTTTTTTTATTAAAAAATTGTAACCTTTTGTTATTTGCCTGCGTTCAACCCTTGAATATATAAACCGCTACCATGAGACAACTAAAGATTGCAAAACAGGTTACCAATCGCGAAACCGCATCATTGGATAAATATTTACAGGAAATAGGAAAGGTAGATTTGATAACTGCCGACGAGGAAGTTGAGTTAGCCCGAAAGATTCGAGCGGGGGACCAAGGCGCACTCGACAGGCTCACAAAAGCAAATCTGCGATTTGTTGTCTCTGTTTCAAAACAGTATCAAAACCAGGGGCTAAGTTTGCCCGACTTGATAAATGAAGGAAATCTTGGGCTTATTAAAGCCGCACAGCGGTTCGATGAAACCAGAGGATTTAAATTTATATCGTATGCCGTTTGGTGGATTCGCCAGTCGATACTGCAAGCGTTGGCCGAGCAATCGCGCATAGTACGTTTACCACTGAACAAAATCGGGGCCATCAATAAAATAAACAAAGCCTTTTCTAAACTCGAACAAGAATATGAACGCGAACCCACAGCCGATGAAATAGCAACTATACTTGACATAACCGAATACGATGTTAAAGAATCTATGCGTAATGCAGGTCGTCATGTATCGATGGATGCACCATTGAGTGTAACCGACGACAACGCCGGCAACCTTTACGATGTTTATGCCAACGACGATGGAGAAAGTACTGAAGGTGGCTTACTAAGCGAATCGCTGCGCAGAGAAATTGAACGGGCCTTACATACCTTAACTCCGCGCGAAGCCGATGTTGTGCGCCTTTATTTCGGTTTGAACGGAACCAATGCAATGACCCTTGAAGAAATTGGAGAAAAATTTGAACTTACGCGCGAACGCGTACGCCAAATAAAGGAAAAAGGAATTCGCAGGCTTAAACATACATCGCGAAGCAAAATTTTGAAAACTTATCTTGGTTAATTCAACTATAAACTGAGGTGTTGCAATAAAAATTATACCCTCTTCAAAAATTTGTCGAACCTCCCGTTCAGCTTAAAAGTCTCGTTTTAACGGGACTTTTTTATTTATAAACCTAAACCCGTAACTTTGAGCCTATGAACCATCTAATAGCTCCATCTGTACTTTCTGCCGATTTTGGAAATTTGCAACGAGATTGCGAAATGATAAATAAAAGCAATGCCGACTGGTTTCACATAGATGTAATGGATGGTATTTTTGTTCCCAATATTTCATTCGGAATGCCTGTTATTAAAGCAATACAGAAACACGCCAAAAAGCCACTCGATGTACACCTGATGATTACACAACCCGAGCGCTACTTACAGGCATTTAAAGATGTTGGTGCAAATATACTTACAGTCCACCTTGAAGCATCGCTTCACTTACATCGTACTATTGATGCAATTAAAAATCTTGGAATGAAAGCCGGCGTAGCTATTAACCCGCATACGCTGCCATCTTTGCTTGCCGAGGTTATAGAGAATATCGATCTCGTTTGCGTAATGAGCGTTAATCCGGGCTTTGGCGGACAAAAATTTATTGAGAACACATACAGCAAAGTATATCAACTTAAGGAGATGATTATCACTAAAAAGTCAAAAGCACTAATTGAAATTGATGGCGGTGTTGATTTAAATAACTATCAAAAACTACTGAAGGCCGGCGCCGATGTT
>JADLGT010000031.1 GCA_020849195.1 Bacteroidia bacterium | reverse complement strand
CTTCAAGCGGCTCAAATCTTGCTGCCGGAAATTATACAGTAACTGTAATTGATAGCAAGGGCTGCACGGCGGTTTCAACAACAACAATTACTACACCACCTGCATTGCTAGGGCAATACACCAAAGGCACCGCCAACTGCAGCAATTGCGGCTGCAAAGAATGGATAATGGTAACCGGACTAAACGGAACGCCACCCTACATTTACCAATGGCCTGATGGCTACGATAAGCGCTACAAAAATGCGTTGTGTCCGGGTACCTACAATGTAAATATTATGGATAAAAATGGGTGCAGTATAAATGTTAACCTTACCGCGCCCTGATGTGTCCTGCGTTTTCCATAATGACCTGTGCGAAAGACCGGCGTTCAATTTTAGAATCTATCCAGGAGATGAGATCAAAATTTCTCATCACCGATCTTTCAGGATGTTTGTTTAACTTTTCCAAATCGACCTTGAGGGCTTTGAACAACTCAATACGTACTTTGTCATTATTTACTTCCGGAAGTTTTTTGTTGAAAAAATTAAGCATGATGGATTCAAATTGGTGCAATTCCTTCCGTTTTCTCAGCTTTCGGGCAGCAGATTTTCCTATGTAAGAAATGAGGTCAAGGTTTCCTAATTCGTAATGGACAAGAAGGATTAAAATTTTGCATATCGAATAAAGATCTTCACGTAAGCCTGTTTTTGCGATCGAATTTATAGTGTTATTTAACCATGCTAAAGCTGATCTGTAATTTTCTAACCCAAAATATGTATAAAAGAAATAAAAGTTCAATACAATCTTGTTTGGTGCACTTAAGTTTTTTTCAATTATTGCCTTGTTTTCTTCAACTTCGCGGACAAGTGCCAGTGCTTTATTGAATTGTCCTGTGTCAAGATAAATGGAAAACAAAGAGCCGGTTGACATAGAGTAGATGCTAGATCGAAGGAAATCACTGCCCTTAATGTTAAATTGAAGGGGAATAGATTTTAATTTCATTACAGCACTTTCCGCTCCTCTGTAGTTTCTCGTTTCAAGGCAAAGATGCAGATATCCGGCAAGGGAATTGAAGTAGGTTAATATGCTTGCCAATGTGGGATTTTTTTTTGGAGTCGAGAATTTAATATATTTCTCGGCGTATAAAAATGCTTTTTTATTTCTGAATTTCAATTGCGATCCTCTTGATAACAGAAAGTAAAATGTTGATTTGGTTTTCAATGAAAGGGCCGTCTTTTCACTTTTTAACAGGGGGCTTGCTAAAATGGAATCAATATATTTGAACTCATTTTTCTTTCGTATTGCTTGTCTTTCTTTACCAAGTTCTGTGATCTCAATGCTTAGTTTAAGATAATCCAGCCGGTTTTTTAATTGACGCAATGATTCATGCGCATCTTCGTTACTTTTTAATCTCAATTTGTCGGCTTGAGCCGACTTGTTATAAGCAGCCAATAGCAGGCTTTCCAGGTTCAGAACCTCGATTAATTGTTCCCATAGTTCATTTTCCTGAGCAACCTTCTTTGCTTTTTTGATAAGTTTTGCACAGGGTTCATTCAATCCTTTATGAAATAGGAATTCGATCTTATTGATTGTACTTCTTAATTTGTTTTCCAGCGAGTTTTCCAAATGATAGGTTCCCATGCTTTTGAGTATCATTCCAAAAAGCCGTTTTTTCATCATCGGCAAATGGGGGATTTTATTTCCCACAGTCAGCAGTGTATCTTCATTAAACTCTTTTTGGTTTTCTATCGCCTTGAACAAAATTTCGAATACATTCCTTTTTTTCTCTTTCTTTTTCAATGTATTTAACGTAAAATACCTTTTTTCAGTTTTCGAAAGAGATTTTATCAATTGGTGCAGGTCTGATGAATTTATATTAGACATGTTATTTATAGTTATTTATTGTACATAAATATACTTATTTTCATATAATTGTAAATTTAGAACTGTTATTAATAGTAGAAAATTGATTATTGATTTGAATCTGTCTTATTTAAATTTGAAACACGATCTTTACATGGATTGAACTAACAATAATTTAACCCGTAACAATGAACAACACCTGTCTCAAGTCTGAATTTGGAAATGTTATGAAGATGGAATATGCCATATTGCTGCTTTTGTTTTTTACAAGAGCTGGTTTTGCCTTATGTGGGGGTGTTCTCACCGAAAAGAAACCAGTTAATGTTGCTGAGAACCTTAAAGGAAGCGGCATCATGTTCACTCCCAACAAAGGGCAGGTAGCCGATATGAAAGGCAACCTGCATCCCGAAATTTTATACAAAGGCACCGGCGCTGGAGCCGATGTGTATTTACGAAAAACCGGAATGAGTTTTGTAACCAGCAATATTGGCGAAGTAATGCGCGAAATAGACAAGGAAGTTGAACTGAAAAAATTCGACCTAAACTTTTCGCAACAACAAACCGAAGAACTAAAACGCCAATTCGAAGATAAAGCAATTGTAAAAATACAACGAACCGATGTTGACTTTGAAGGAAGCAACCCCAACTCCGAAACGCTAAACGCAAAAGAAGTAGAGGGTTACACTAATTACTACTACGCCCACTGCCCCAACGGAATTGCCAATGTAAAATCGTATAACCGAGTAATCCAAAAAAATATTTACAGCGGAATAGATGTAATTTATTACGGCGGAAAAGAAAAAGGATTGAAATACGACATAGTAGTAAACCCCGGTGCCAACCCCAACGACATTAAATT
>JADLGT010000030.1 GCA_020849195.1 Bacteroidia bacterium | reverse complement strand
GTCCGGAACAGCAGCTACAACGGCTTTTGCCGATTCATTGTGTGCAGGAAAATATACCTTTACGGTTACCGATGCACAAGGGTGTACCGTGCAGCATACCGACAGCATTCTGTCGCCCGATTCAATCTCTGTTTCCAAAACGCTTGTCTCTGCTAACTGTAACAGCACAAACGATGGTTCGGTAACAATAACTGTAGCAGGCGGGAAACCCGGATATACTTATTCGTGGAGCGGACCCGGCACATTCTCATCTACTGCTCAAAACATTGCTAATCTGTATTCGGGAAAATACCCCGTAACAATTACCGATGCCAATGGTTGTACAAAACTTGATACAGCCGTTGTAAGCGCCATAACAAATGTGGTAGCCAGCGCCGGTAAAGACACCTCGTTCTGCCAAGGCGCATCAGTCGTTCTTGACGCAAGTAAAACCTTGTCGGCCGTAACGTATAAATGGTTTCAGCTTCCGGTTATGACTAAGATAAGCGACTCGATAGTTACAACAGTTACGCCTCCAACAGGAACAACCAACTATTTATTGGTAGCAGTAAACGGAGCTTGTTCCGATACAGATACTGTAGCAATTGTTGCTAATGCTACTCCGATTGTTAGCGCCGGAACAGGTCAAACCATATTCCCGCTGCAAAGTATAACAATTGGAGGGTCGCCTACCACAACGGCAAGTGGAGCTACATACAGTTGGAAACCCGCAGCCGACCTTACCGACAGCCTTGCTGCAAATCCCGATGCAACACCGCTTGCCACAACTTTATATACCGTTGTGGTGCGTGATGCAAATGGATGTTCGGCCAGCGACACTGTACGAATAACGGTAGTTCCCGAAATTATTTTTACCAATGGTATTACACCTAACGGCGACGGCAAAAACGAAACATGGATTATTGACAATATCTATAAATTCCCTAAGTGTTTGGTTGAAATTTACAACCGTTGGGGCGACCAAATCTTCACTTCTGTAGGTTACGGAACCCCGTGGGATGGAAAATATAAAGGCAAGGATTTACCTGTTGGAACTTATTATTATGTAATTAAGCTTAACGATCCGCTATATCCAACACCATATACCGGACCCATTACAATTTTGCGTTAAAGAAAACGTAAATAAATGAAACAAAGGAAACACATACTTATTGCACTGCTGTTCGGATTGGTTGAATTAGTTTCGGCTCAGCAGTTGCCGCAGTACACCAACTATATGATTAATAGTTATGTGTTAAATCCGGCATGGAGCGGAACCAAAGATTATTTTGAAGTACAATCGAACAACCGTTACCAATGGGTCGGAATAACCGACGCACCACGCACGTATATTCTTAGTGCCAACGGCCCGTATAAAACTAAAAATATGGGTTATGGTGGTTATGTGTTTACAGATATTACGGGACCAACACGTCGAATTGGCTTGTCATTCAGTTATGCTTATCATGCAAAACTTACCGAAACAATGAAGCTGTCGATGGGGTTGACCGGAGGTCTGTTGCAGTTTGCCGTTGATGGTTCTAAAATTGTAACACATGATGCTAACGACCCTGTAATGAGCAATGGCTATCAATCGGTTATTGTGCCCGACTTTGGTTTTGGTGCATTGTTGCACACCGATAAATACTATGCAGGATTTTCTATTCCTCAAATTTATCAGAGCAAATTGAAATTTTTCGACTACACAACATCCACCTTAAGTAAGTTGGCAACACATTATTTTATTATGGGGGGATATAAATATGATGTAAACGAAGACATAAGAATTGAGCCGGGTGCGGTAATTAAATTTGTTCCGCCGGCACCTGTCAACTTTGATGTGGGTGTACGTGCAATATATAAACAAATGGCGTGGGCAGGTGTAACCTATCGCTCCAGTGATGCGATAGCCTTTATGATTGGTTACACATATAAAAACTATTTAACCTTTGCGTACTCGTATGATATGCTTACAAACCACCTCAAAAATTATTCTACAGGAACCCACGAAGTGATGTTTGGGCTGCGGTTCAACAATAAACCCAAGCGCTAGTCAGAGTAGTCGTTTCAGAATTTCTCCGAAACGGTAAATATCTTCAAACGAATTATAAAGAGGCACAGGCGCCATACGAATAACATTAGGCTCACGCCAATCCGGAATTACACCGTTTGCCATAAGTTTGTGAAATAAATTTTTACCCTGCCCGTGAGCAATAACCGATAGCTGGCAGCCTTTTTCATTTTTTGGTGTAATAATTTCCAGTCGCTTTTTGGGGTTTCCTTTTTCGGTATTTACACATTCAATAATAAACGCTAAATAGTCGGTTAACGTTTTGCTCTTCTTTAGTAAAGCATCCATGCCTGCTCGCTCAAAAATATCGAGCGAAGCACGATGAATAGATAAGCCTAAAGTATTTGCCGTGCTTACCTGCCATCCTTCAGCCGATGGAATAGGCGAAAAGTTTTTTCCCATATTAAAGCGCGTGTTTTTATCGTGTCCCCACCAGCCGGCAAAGCGAGGAAGCTCCTTCCGGTGATGCTTTTCATGAATAAAAATTCCCCCAATATTTCCCGGTCCCGAGTTAAGGTATTTATACGAACACCATGCCGCAAAATCAACATCCCATTCGTGAAGATTTAATTTAATATTTCCTATGGCATGTGCTAAATCGAAACCAACAGGAATACCGACCTTGTGTGCGGTTTTGGCAATCCGTTTCATATCGAATACCTGACCGGTAAAATAATTTATTCCTCCGAAAAAAATGAGTGCCAACTCATGCTTGTGCTTTTCAATTGTTGTTAAAATATCTTCGCTGCGAATGTTGTGTTCGCCGGTGCGAGGAGCAATTTCAATTATTGCCTCATCCGGATTATAGCCATGAAATTGTGCCTGCGATGCCAACAGGTATTGGTCAGATGGAAATGCTTTTGCTTCGCAAAGAATTTTATACCGTTTAATTGTAGGTTTGTAAAACGAAACAAGCAGGAAATGAATATTACTTGTAAGGTGGTTCATAGCAACAACCTCCGAAGGTTTCGAACCTGTTAGTTTTGCTAGCGGCTTGCCCAGTGCTTCGTGGTACGAAAGCCAAGGGGTATCGCCTTCAAAATGCCCTTCAACACCATGCTTTGCCCAATCTTTTAATACAGCATTAAAATATTTTTTTGATGTTTTTGGTTGAAGCCCAAGCGAGTTGCCTGTGAAATAAATGACTTCTCTATTTCTGTATTTCGGAAAATAAAATTCTTTTCGAAAATGTTTAAGTGGATCGGCGGCATCCATCTGCTTTGCAAAAGCTAATGCGTTTTGGTAGTTCATTTTTTATTTTCTTTTCGCTCCTATTTGTAAATTGTGTTTCGAAAATTGGCTTAGCCGAACTTTTGCAATTGAACTTTCAAAATTTACAAACCACGTTATAACAGCTATAATGCCCTCCATTTCTTAGGACAGAAGCAAAGGTATTTAAGTTTGCTTTGTTGTTGTCCATTTTTTTTACTAATTTTTTCTTTTTGTTGAAACACCCATGATACTTACGGTATCGCAAACACAAATGAATATCATGGGTGTTCCAGCCGACAGTCAGAAAAAAAAATATATACGGATGAAATGTGTTAATATGTTCATGTTTCGACAAGCTCAATAACAATTTACGCTGCCGTCTTATAATGTGAAGCCGGAGTTTTGTAATCGAGGGATTGGTGGAAGCACTCCTTGTTATTAAAATCAAAATATTTTTTTAATCCCTCATATAGGTTAACCTCATAGCGCTTCCGATTTTTTACGGCTTTATTGCATGAATATTTTCAACATCAGAATACGTTTTTTAAATTTTTCAATGTCTGATGCCTTGAATCCACTGTAAAATAAGTGCTTATTCATGCAACAAAACCATTTTTACACTAAAGATATGAGTGAGTGCAGATGTTCTATTATATTGTAATTTTACACTGCACTATGAGTGTTCAACTTTTCACATACGATAAACCTTTTGCACTCGAATCTGGTAAACATTTACCTGGTATTGAAATAGTTTATCATACCTATGGAAAACTGAACGGAGACGGATCGAACGTTGTTTGGATTTGCCATGCTTTAACAGCGAACTC
>JADLGT010000029.1 GCA_020849195.1 Bacteroidia bacterium | reverse complement strand
GCCTCTAACGACAACAGCGTTTCTATAGATGCCACCACAGCAATGGTAAGCGCTACGGTATATACATAGGGGTTTTGCCATTGCGTAAAATCAGGAAATGTAAATTGTGCGAAAAACTCTCCGGCGCTTTTCGATACGGGAATATTAACCAAATGACTTCCGTCCACAGAAAATAATGGAAAATAGTTTTTACTTAACTCATTGAATAATATTGATACTGCAACAACAACCAGTTCGCCGGGAAGCACCTTTTTGTTGTTTGAAAATATTTTTTTCCAAAACAATAGTAACGCAAGCGACATTAATGTAAGCACACTTGCTCCTACATCAATTTTTCCAATGACATTATATAACTCACTAAATGTATTTTCCCCATCCGATTGTAAAAAATAAAAATCGCCCTCCGAATCCTTGTCGTAGCCAACCGCGTGAGGCAATTGCTTCAAAATAATAATAATTCCTATGCCCGTTAACATGCCACTAATAACATTGGAAGGAATAAAGTTGGCAAAAGTACCCGCCTTAAGAAATCCGGCAACTACTTGTATTAATCCGGCAACAAAAACAGCGAGCAGAAAAGTTTCGAAACCACCAAGCTGCTGAATGGAACTAATAACAATAGCTGTTAAGCCGGCCGCCGGCCCTGCCACACTGAGTTGCGATTTGCTGAACAGTGTAACTATTATACCTCCCACCATACCTGTTATCATGCCCGAATACAAAGGCGCCCCCGATGCAAGCGCTATGCCTAAACACAGCGGAACGGCTACAAGAAAGACGACAAGACCCGATGAAATATCTTTTTTATTAAATAAATTATTTGTTTGCATATAGTTTATTTTAAATAATTAATTGTTGAATGAAACACATCATATATGTCATAATACCAATAGACAGATGACTACTTTTTATGTTATTTATGAATTACTGCAAATACAACAAGCACGTAACAATGCCTGAAATAGTTATCAGAAAAATAAAAAGGAATTAGGCTTTGTTCGGAGGGGGCACAATAATTTCAGAACAGCCTTTAATAATTGTAAGTAGATACGGGTGAAACAAAAACGGGGCTTCTATTGTGCTAAATTCTTTTTTGTGGCATAGCGATGTTGGGTAAAATGTATTATCGTTATCGTCGGCAACATCACCATCATCATGAAAATCTTCACAAATAGTGTCTTCGATAAAAACTTTTGAGTACAACGAATACGCATCATTCAATGGAAGGACATACACTCCTACGCCAAACAATAATATAATTGAAATGATTTTACCCATTGAAGCAAAGAAACAAAAAATATTTTTTTAAAAAAAACCGAGTGTTGTTAAGGTTATGTTAAATAATTGTTTAGTTTTTCAAATTCATTTGCAAAATAGCCTTAATAATCGATAGGATCGAGCACCATAAACAAAAACTGCCGAATTGCATTTTGCGTTGCATTTCTTATACAAATTTGATTTAGATTTTAGTCCAATCAATACTGGTATAATGCCAATTGGATAGCTGTTTGGACCAATGTAATTGGACCATTACAGATATCGCATCGGTATTACCTCCCTATACCCCGGTATTAAACCCTGCCGAAAAAATAGGGTGGATATTTAAAAGAGATTTTTCAAATCAGCTTTTCAAATCTATGGATGAGCTTGATAAATTCATGGCTTTACAAGCTAAAAAACTATCAAAAAAATCAATTTTAAAAACGTGCAGATATAAATATATTTTTTCTCGAGATTTATGGTCTAATATATAAATCATTTTGGTATTAGTTCCCCATACGCAGTGAATCCAAACTTTCATATACGACATTTTGTTGTGCTGATTCAGGGCTAAAGCCCTTATTTATATTTTATTTGTTTGCCCCATGCTAAAGCATGGAGTTATCGGTTTGTGCTTCTCTATCCACGAAGCAGTTACTGTCAATGTTTCAGTGGTCGCTTCTTTATCATACCACCTTTAGTGTCTTTGATGCTGCTCATAACCACAAAAGCATCGGGGTCAATTTTTTCTATCTCAACATTTAGCTTACTTAGTTCAAGCCGTGTTATTACTGTATAAACAATATCAATTTCTCTTGCCTCGCCTTTTTTGCCATAACCGCGTTTACCATTATAAACCGTAACACCTCTCCCCATTCGGTCAATAATCATTTGTCGTATTTTTTCATTGTGTGATGAAATTATTGTAACGCCTGTGTATTCCTCAAGCCCTTCCACAATAAAGTCTAATGTTTTCGATGCTGACAAATAAGTTATCATAGAATAAAGTGCAATCTCTATTGAAAGAAAGTAAGCTGCTGCCGAAAAAATGACAACATTTATTAGGATGATAATGTCGCCAATTGTTGTTCCAAGTTTGCGACTTAAAAATATTGCAAGCACTTCTGTGCCATCAATTACAGAACCTCCTCTTACTGCAAGTCCAATACCTGCTCCTAAGAAAAAGCCACCGAAAACTGCAACAAGTAAATTGTCATTAGTTACGTTGGGAAACCTAACTGTTGCAAGACAAAGCGAAAGTCCCGCTATTGCTAAAGCAGTTTTAATTGCAAACTGCTTTCCAAATACAGTAAATGCAAGAACAATGAATGGAATGTTTACTGCGATTATTAAGATGTAAAGGGGAATGTTCGTCAATGCAGAAATGAGCAGCGATATACCTGTTGCACCACCGTCAATAAAATGATTTGTCAGCAAAAAACCCTTGAAGCCAAAGGATGCAGAAAATATTCCTGCTGTTATTAAAATAATGTCTTTGAAGTGTCGCTTTAAAGTAATAAGAAACTCCCGATGCCCTTTTGCAAGTTCATATTCAGAGGGGTATTTTTTGTTTTCTGTTTTTTTACTCTTGTGTCGCAGAGTTGTTTGAATAATAATCTGTGTCCAAAAAGGATTCATATTACTTAGTTTAATTGTTACTGATAGAATGAAAAGCACTCCGGCTTTGCCACAATGCTTTTGGTTCTTATTTTTTCTGTTTTGCTATTTCGGAAATTTTTTCGTTGAATAGGTTACACCACTTTTCTGCCAATTGTAGTTCTCCTGTTAACGTCAAGCTGTCATAGTCAGCATTGTAAAATTCCAACACAACTTCATTTTTGTTTTTATCGTGGTATAAAAACCCTATTCCAAGTTTTTCAACAACGGTATAATTTCCGTTTTTGTTGCTAACTGTTCTACTTGAATTGCTAACTCTGCATTTTTGAATTTCGCTAAGGGTTACCTGTTGCGAAATATTAATCTCCTCCGATTTTTTTTTATAAAAAATCATTAGTGATGTGTCGTCAATACCAATTGTTGAAGAATTCCATAGTTCATATCTGCTGATTTTACAATTGTTCTTTTCAGCAAATTCTGTAAGTTCTTGCAACAGTTTTTTTTCCTTTTTTTTTCTGCTTATGCTAATTAAAGCAAAAGGGATAATGCAGATGATTGTGATTATTATACCTACGATTGTTGTTCCTAGATCCATTTCTTGGTTTTATTAAGTTATTAAAATGCACAACGAATACAGGCTGTCATTTGATAGCACACCTGCAAAAAGTAGTCATGGGTTGAGCAAGACAGGATAAAAACGTAATTACCAAAAGTAATGGAAAGGAAAAATAAGGTCAGTTTTTAATAACCGTACCAATAAATTTTGAGAATAGAAACGATATTGAGAAAAAACATTAAAAAACAACTGTTCAGTCGTCCTTAAATAGGCGGGAAACTCGTTAAAAGGATTTTTTAATGAAGAAGGAGGAACGTTAGTACGAACAGTAAACGAACTTTCTGTTTGTGCCGTATGGTATAGTAGAGTAGAAGATATTAGCGAACTGTATTGTT